>CAKKQI010000106.1 GCA_919901895.1 Candidatus Brocadiaceae bacterium
TATCCGGGAACGTCCTGGCTTCTTCCCGATTAAAACCGGTAATAATATAAGAACAATGAAGCGACTCGGCAAAAGCGGCCGCGATACCGATAAACACCGCATTACGGTTAGGCACCCAGACCTGCCGCCCGGTCCGTTTCGTTATCCGTAAATCAGACAGTTCGCTAATTTTTAATTCCGGTAAAACTTTATCACGGGCGACCAGAGATGAGGACCGGGCGATTTTTTTCAACCAATCCAGCCGGACCACCCGATGTGGTATTTTTAACTTTCGGCAAATCCGCCGGGCGCTTCTGATTTCCGGACGGGCGGCCTTCTGTCCGTAATCAAAGGTCAACCCCAACCTAATTTTTAATCCTTTTTTTTGGGCCAGCGCCAACGAAACGGTTGAATCTAACCCGCCCGAAATCAAGGCCACCGCTTTATCACGCACTCGCCGCGCCTGTTTCATAGGAATAATATACAAAATCTAAAGCAAAGTTCAAATAATATTTCTTTGGTGCGAATTTATATGATATATTTAAGTTTGGCAAAAAAATGCATCGTCTGGTAGACAACGAAATTTATTTCGTTGATCTTATGAAGTTTCAACGGACATAAAATCCGTTGGCTACCACAGAACAGAAATAATCTTATCTGGTAGACAATCCCTCACGGGATCCCATAGGGAGCAGGATCAGAGAGACGAGATTTATCTCGTTGATATTTAATACATTATCAACGCACTAAAGTGCGTTGTCGACCATTACTCATCTGTAGAATAGATATGAAAACATCCCTGTTTGATTATCATTTGCCGCGCGAATTAATTGCCCAGCATCCGGTTACCCCGCGCGACCGGTCTAAATTACTGGTGCTTGAACGCGCTTCCGGAAAAATCACCCATCGTCACTTCTTCCAGATCATCAACTACTTACAAGCCGGTGATGTCCTGATTTTAAATAATACCAGAGTCTTACCGGTTCGTTTAACCGGAGAACGTACTTCCGGCGGGCTGGTTGAAGTTTTATTAATTAAAGAAAAAGAGCCGGGTATCTGGGAATCATTCGTTCAGGCAAACCACCGATTAAAAGAAAATGAAGTATTATTTTTTACGCCTGAATTATCAGGAAAATTAATAGAACGCCAACCGGACCGCTGGTTGATAAAATTTAACCGAGCTGACATTTTAGCGCTGATTGACCGAATCGGCCAAGCCCCGTTGCCTCCGTATATTAAACGAGATAAACAGGATGACCCGTACCGCCAAGACGACCGAAAAAAATATCAAACGGTTTATGCGGCTATACCCGGAGCGATTGCGGCGCCGACCGCCGGATTACATTTTACCAAACCTCTTTTAACCCGGCTCAAGAAAAAAGGCATTCAGGTGGTGTATTTAACGCTTCACACCGGCCTCGGAACTTTCAAGCCGATTAAAACCGATGAAATAGCCAAACACCGGATGGAAAGAGAGTATTTTGAAGTCAAACCGGAAACAATCAAAACCATCACGCGGGCGCGCCTGGCTAAAAAACGCATCATTGCGGTCGGGACAACCGTCTGCCGTGTTCTGGAAACTATTGCCGGCTATACCGCCTTATCCTTAGCCCATCCCTGGAACGCCCATTCCATCATCAGAGGCGTAACGCGGGGCAGTTTGTTGCGCGGCTGGACCGACATTTTTATCTATCCGCCCGATCCCGATAATCCCGCCTTGCGGGACGGGACAGGCCGTTTTAAATTAGTGGACGGGTTGATTACTAATTTCCATTTACCACGCGGCACACCCTTATTGCTGGTTTCGGCTTTTGCCGGACGTGACAAAATCCTAGCGGCTTATGAAGAAGCGATTAAAGAAAAATACCGTTTTTATAGTTACGGGGATGCGATGCTGATTTTATGAGACTGGTGGCGATAATTTATATCGAGACGGGAATCATAAAACCATCCACTGGCGGAACGGTCGGGAACCGACGTTGAATTACAACATGGGTTCTCTTGAAAACTCTAGAAGGATCAGAAGCCGAACACGACTTACTTCATATTCTTAAATGGGCTCTGCGATATACTTCTTTCCTGTGACCTATTTTTAGAATAATGATATTTTCTTGATCGATCCGATAAATCACCCTATAATCACCGACTCTTAATTTTCTATACCCTTGCAGGCTTCTTTTTAGCGGCTCACCGTATTTTAAGGGCTCCTTTAATAATCGTTCTTGTACCGCGTTACTAATTCTGATTTGTATGTTTCTCGGAATATTAGGCAGGTCTTCTTTATGAATATCAGGATGGTAAAAAAGAATGTAACTCATTATTTCCAAGTTTCATCATGAGATAAAGATTTTTTATAACTGAAAGTGCGATCTCTTTTTTGAACCTCTTTTTGCCAGTACATATCTTCATAGATTTCCAAAGCCTCTTTGATTAAATCTCTGGCCATTAAGGACAAAGAAATTTTTTCACGGCGAGCTAATCGATTCAATGTCTGATACAACCCGGGCTCAAGCTTTACGTTTAAATTAGGTGCTTTAACAGACATAGTTTTACCTGCATTGTTAACACTAATGGCTACATCTATATCTTTTTAGGTGCATTTTGTCAAGGCTTTTATAAAAATAAATAGTTTCAAAAAAATAAGGACCTTTTTTTATTTTGACAAGCCATCAATTTAGATATAAAATTAGAGAACATTTATGGGAGTGATTATATGCACCCAAGACTATTAGAAATACCGGTTTTACATCTGCCGATTTATTCGTACGGGTTTATGGTGATGCTCGGATTTTTAGCGGCGATTTTTATCGCCAGCCGGCGGGCCCGACAGATTAATGTTTCACCGGAAACCATTTTAGACCTGGGCATTATTGCGATGATTAGCGGCGTACTCGGGGCGCGCCTGGCTTATCTGGCTATGTTCCCCCGGCATTTTGACTGGCAGGCCTTTAATATTTTTGACGGCGGGTTAAATATTATTGCGATAATTATCGGCTGGTTCATACCTTATGTTTTTTTTCTGTTAACCAGAAAAAAAACATCCCCGGACGACCAAAAAAGAAACCGACCTCTTTTAAAATTTACCCTTTTGTTTACCACTTCCATTATCAGCGCAGTCATCATAGGACGCCTTGTTCATCTCATTCTGCATCAGAAAGAATACGGACCAAACATTTTTAAATTTCTGTATATCTGGGAAGGCGGACTGGTTTTTTACGGAGGACTTTTGCTAGCCGTCGTCTGCGGAATTTTTTATTTGCAATACAAAAGAGTTACGGCTTTAAAGATAGCCGATTTACTCGCGCCGGTAACCATGCTGGGACTGGCGCTGGGCCGGGTCGGCTGTTATTTGAACGGCTGCTGTTACGGAAAAATAGCGCTGGACCTTCCCTGGGCGGTTGAGTTTCCGAATTTTCAAGGAAAATTTCCGGGCAGCCCGGCTTTTGAGCAACACGTGGAACTCGGGAAAATACTAAAGGACGCTCCGGCCAGCCTGCCCGTCCACCCCATCCAGATTTATTCTTCGTTCATCGCATTAATTTTATTCGTTTTTTTATCAGTTCTCTTTTATAAAAATAAAGACACGTCTGAACCATCACCCAAAGACGGCGTGGTGGTGGCGTATTTACTAATCGCTTATCCAGTCGCCCGGTTCCTCCTGGAATTTTTACGGGGCGATAACGAAAGAGTCTGGACCGGCTTAACCGTTTCCCAAATTATCAGCGGGTTTGTTTTTCTCATCGGGTTGGGATTCTGGTATTATATTTCAAGAAAATATAACCACAGATCAAAAATAAATGATGTCCACCCGTCTAAGTGATTTTTGCGACAAGATAATTGAAGCCGGCTGGTTGGTTACTTTAACCGCCGTCCCTTTATTTTTTAATCCTTACTTGGAAATCCCCGGCTACGTTTTTGAGGCAAGCAAAACGTTCATTTTACGCTCGGTCATTTTCGTAATGCTGGCCGGCTGGCTGATAAAAAAAATTGAAATAGGCGGCCTGCGTTTTAATCTTAACCCTTTTCAATCCTTCCGTAAATTTCCCATCATGCGGCCGGTTTTGCTGTTAGGCATCGTTTTCTTAATTTCTTCAATTTTTTCTATTTCGCCGCGACTGAGTTTCGGCGGATTATATCTGCGGGAAGAAAGTTTTTTTTCTTTTATTTCATATATTTTATTTTTTTTCCTGATGGTCGACGGGCTCAAAACCAAAGAACAACTGAACCGCATCTTGAATACCATTATTCTGGTAAGTTTTCCAATCAGTCTTTACGGTGTTTTTCAACATTATGGTTGGGACCCAACTAAATATAGCGGGGCCAGCGTACAGACGCGGGTAACTTCCACCTTTGGGGGGCCTATTTTTGTGGCCGGTTATCTGATGATGGTGTTGCCGTTAACTTTTTACTTCTGCATTAAATCATTTACCGGAAAAACCGTTTTATCGTATTTATCGGGAGCCGCCTATACTTTAATATTAGCATCACAATTAGCCTGTTTTATCTTTGCCTGGAGCCGGGGGCCCCTGCTGGGATTATTAACCGCTTCAATCTTTTTTATTCTGCTGCTCGCATTAGTCGAAAAAAAGAGATGGTTATTCGCAACTGCATCCGGAATTATTATTTTAGCGGGTATATTTTTTGGGCTGCTAAATATTACCAATTCTCCTTTTCCCGGACTGAAAAAATCGGCCGGTCGGTTCGGAAATATTATCCAGGAATCCCAGACCGGCAGCGGAAAGGTGCGGTTATTAACCTGGGACAGCGCCCTTTCCATTATCAGTTCCAGCCCGGCCCGGTTGCCTTTTGGCCCCGGGTTAGAATCGCTTTTTTACCTGTATTACCGTTACACCCAGCCCTCTTTCGCCCGGTTTGAAAACTCTACGGCAATTCCGGACCATTCACATAACGAAACACTTGATTTATTAATCACCGGCGGAATCCTGGGATTACTGGCTTTTCTGGCCATCATTATCCTGGCCGCCCACCAAACACTTCAAAAACTCGGGCTGATAAATAACCGGAAGGAAACAAAAATATTTGGCCTTATTTTACTTTTCTGCCTGCTGGCCGGCATTCTTATTCCGGCCGCCATAAAAAACTCCTTTATGTTAATTGGATTAACGACTCCCCTATCGCTTATCGGCGGCATTTTTTTTTATTTTTTATATTATCTTTTTTTTATGACCGGAACCGGGGCGATTGATACCGAGCCGGATAGATTATTAGTCCCACAATCCGGCGATTCCTTATTATTAATTGCTCTTTTCAGCGGTATCATCGGCCATTTCGTAGAAATCCAATTTTTATTCGGGCTGACGGCCACCCGCTTGCACTTCTGGACCTATCTCGCCCTGATTACGGCTTCCGGTGTAATTCTCCTGAAACAGACGACCGGTTCGGCTACACTCACCACCAGCCCGGACGAGAAGACCGCGAACCAAAAAACTAACGGTTCGTCCCGCTTTAACGAGCTCACCACCGGAACAGGTAAAAATCTTGAAAAAGAAGACGTGACCAACCCAGCTCTTTCCGGGAGAAAGGGCGTGGGCAAGACCATTGATTATACCAAAACATTCTTTCTTTATTCGGTGCTAACCGGCTTAATTTTATCTATTTTATTGTTTGAACAGGCTAAAGGAAAACATCCGGTTACAATAATAACCGATTTGAATTATTTAGTGGTAATTATCCTGTGGCTATTTTCCGGAATATTAATCATTATCTCAATCGGACGTGATTCTTGTGGTGAGCGTAGCCGAACCAACGGCAAACCTTTTATCTGGCATTTTAATTTTTACCTGCTTTATTTACTATTAAGCGGATTATGGGCCGGGATAGCGTTGATGGTTCACGCCTGGCTCATCACCGATAAAATCAACCTGACCGATCCCCCATTATTTATTAATTTATTCTACCTCTGGCTCGGGATAAATCTGATAATGCTGATCTCTTGTTTGAGCGGGCCGGCAAAAAATATTTCTGCTTCTTCTAACCGGCTACTTAAAATTCCGTGTTATTTATTTTTACTTTTTTTGGTCTGGCCGGTTATTTACCATTTAAACTTTAAGAAAATTTATGCCGATGCGTATTGCCACCTCGGTGATGAATACCAATCGGTCGGACAGTGGGATAAAAGTATTAACGAGTTTAAACGCGCGATTGAACTGGCGCCCCGGACAGACGTCTATTATAACTATATCAGCAAATCTTATGAAAAGAAAAAAGATTGGCCGGCGGCGGAAAAATATCTCAAGCAAGCCCGGGGAGCGAATCCCTTTACCCCGGAACCGCTGATGAACCTGGCCTGGCTGTACCAACGCTGGGCTGAGAGTGTCCCGGCTGAGCGCGTCCAGAAATTAGAACTGGCTCTTAAGACATACGAAGAAATAGTTCAGCTGGCGCCCCTCAGACCGCATATTTTTAAGGATTGGGGTGCTATTTATTTACTGAAAAAAGATTATGAATCGGCGGCGGAAAAATATCGCCGGGCCTTAGCCCTGGACGAATCAGCCGAACTTTATTTTTCGCTCGGTTATACCTATTATTTATTAAATAAGATTGACGAAACGATTGAAAGTTACGAAAAAGCCGGGCGTTGGAATATCCCGCGCGCCTATGACCTGCTGGCTAAATTAGCCCAGGAATATTTTGAAAAAGGAAATTATGAAGCATCGGTTAAGACCAATTTAATTTTAATAAAATTCAGACCGGATAATTATTTCTCCTATAATAATACCGCCCTCGCTTACGAATATCTTAATCAATTAGAAACATCTTTACAGTATGCCCAAAAAGCATTAGAACTGGCTCCGCCGGAAAGAAAACAAGCGGCGGAAGACTTGAAAAAGAATATTGAAAATAAATTAAAACCTAAATGAAACAAACCAGACTTGGATTATTTTGTGAAAAATTGATTGAAGCCGGCTGGCTGGCCGCCCTGATTATCGCACCGCTTTTTTTAAATTTCCACTCTACCAGCGTGGTGGAAATTGATAAAAGCAGTTTAATCCGTTCGCTCGCGCTGGTAATGCTGGTGGCTTACCTGATTAAATTATTGGAAACCGGTAAATCGCTTCCAGGCAAACCCCAAACAACCACCTCATCCCGCTTGGGGCGGGATTCCACTATCGCTTCATCCGTTTTCCGCCAGCCCCTAACCGTTTGTTGCCTGCTGATGGGACTGGTTTATCTTTTTACCTCAATCATCTCCGTCACACCGAACATTTCCTGGTGGGGAGATGATGCCCGCGGGCAGGGTAGTTATACCCTGATTTCTTACGTCCTCATTTTTTTTATCACGCTCCGCAGTTTAAAAACAACGGAACAGGTTAAACGTATTATCACGGTCGTAATCCTGGCCAGCCTACCGGCGGCGTTATACGGACTCAGCCAGTTAAAATGGTTTGGCCTGGGCGTCCTGGACCCGCTCAGATGGGATGCGAATTTCTCCGACCGGATCGGCAGTTTTATGGGGAATCCGATCTTCTTCGGAGCTTATCTGGTAATGGTTATCCCTTTAACCACCGCTCAAATAATCATAACTGCTTCTCAAAAGGATAATCTGGTCAACAAAATTATTCTTATTGTCTGTTATAGCATTATCTTACTGTTACAATTAATCTGTCTGCTCCTGACGCAAAGCCGCGGTCCAATCTTAGGCCTGCTGGCCGGGATGTTCTTTTTCATCATCTGCTATTTAATCATCCGAAAACAAAGAACGCTGGTTTTATTATCGTATGGCCTGGCGGTTGGTTTGGTCCTATTTTTAATTATTTTAAATTTGCCGATCACCACCGGACCGATTGCCCAACTGAAAAAAATAAAATACCTGGACCGATTCAGCACGATGTTTGAAGGACGGGATTCCGGTAAAGTCCGGTTGCTCATCTGGGAAGGAATTATCAACATGATTAAAGACAATTCCGGCCGGGCGATGATCGGCTATGGACCGGAAACCCTGTTCGCGCCGTTCCAAAAATATACCCCGCCCGAACTGGTTCGTTTTGAACACCGGACGGCCCACCCGGACCGCTCGCATAATGAATTTTTTGACACGCTGGTCACCACCGGCTTTATCGGGCTGAGTATTTATCTGGCTATTTTCTGGTTTATTATTTTTTATTGCCTCCGATGGCTAAATCTGCTGAAAGAAAAAAAACAACAACTCTTATTTATAATTTGCTCATTCGGCGGAATATTAGCCGGTTTTGTCGCGCCTTTGATACTGACCGGTTCTTTTATTTTTACCGGACCGGCGGTTCCTTTGGGATTGATGAGCGGAGCCGCGCTTTATTTATTTATTTTTACCCTGCGCCGAACCGGATATTATGACGAAACTTGCCCAGAATTTAACTTCGGGAAACAAATTGCGCAGAATGAATTTTCCGTAATAATTATCGCCCTGCTGGCCGCCTGTCTTGGCCATTTCGCAGAAACGCAACTCAGTTTCGGACTGACGCCGACCAGGACATATTTTTGGCTGTTTACCGCGGTTTTAATCTTTACCGGCGCGCGTTTGCTCCAATCCCAGCCAATAGCGGAACAAGATAATCAGGATAAAAAAACAACCGAACCAGTAACAACATTTTCTTCAGGAAAATGTTATCTTTACTTTTATTCGGCCATAACGGCCCTGGTAATGTCGGTACTCCTTTATAATTTTGTGACGGGCTTAAAAATACCGGACCCGAACCGGGCCGGCGTTTCTTTGGATTTTTTTTCCGTGCTGGCCGATAACCTGGCTGCTTCAATGAAACCGGCTCATCTTTTATTTTACCTCCTGATGTTCAGCGGGTGGTTGCTGACCGGAATTATTATTGCTTCAGTTCCTTCTGCTACGCCCAGGGCAAGAAACTTTTTTAACTATTTATCTATTTACGCCGTCGTTTCTTTAATCGCTTTCTTGTTATATTTCGTACTTCATACCGTTTTTCTTTTTGAACCGGTCTGGAATCCGCCGCCGGATTCCGCCCATTTGATAAAAACATTAGCCCCGGTCGGAACCAATGCCCCTTCTATTTTTTACCTATTGAAACCACCGGGCAGTGCGGTAATTATTGTCTTTCATCTCTGGCTGCTGCTCGGACTGATTTTTGTTGCCCTGATGATACCAGCCGGGAAAAAAACCGCTCGCGCTCATTCCGACCGGAAGAGGGACGAAAGAAGTGAAAAACTCCCATTGCTACGATCAGGTAATATTCCTTTTATCATGGTGCTCGGCGGCCTGACAACTTTGTTTATCGTTAAAACCAACCTTAATCCACTCAGGGCCAGCCCGGTTTTAAAAAATGCCGGTGCATTTGAAAACATCAAATTATGGGATGAAGCCCTTAAACGGTATGAAAGCGTGCTTGATTTAACCTGGAATCACACCTATTACTACGCCTCATTAGGCCGGGTTTATCAGGAAAAATATTTCGGGGAACCGGACCACAAAAAACGAGCCTTGTATTTGGAAAAAAGCCGTGACTATTTATTAAAATCGTTATCATTTTCTCCCTTAGAACAGAAACGCAATGCCAATCTTGGACGTTTTTACCGAATGCTCGCCCAGAACACTTCAAACCTGTCGGAACGGGCGGCTAAATTAAAAGAAGCGGCCGATTATTATGAACGCGTCTATCAGCTCAGTCCTTATGACCCGGAACTGGTCAATGAATGGGGTTCTACTTATTATGAAATGCAGAATTATCAGAAGGCGCTGGAAATTTACCGGATTTCATTAGCGGCGGATAAGAATTTCGTGGAAACGCTGGCCCACCTTGGAGAGGTTTATCTGGTTTTAAATAATCCGGATGAAGCGCTCAAGCATTATGAAAAAGCCGGATTATTATATTTTACCGGACTGGAACTGCTTCGTGATTTCCATCAGATCGCCCTTTTTGTCCGAACGAATGAAATATTGTTAAAACATCGTCCTGAATATTACCGTGATGAAAAGAACCGGCAGATGTGTTTATATCTATCACGGAATACTCGCCCAAACGCCCCGCCTGAGTTACAGGTGAGATTAGATTTAATTATCAAGCAATTAGAGCAAAAATAATATATTTTTAGACCCCACCGTAACTTTTACCCCCCTTTCAGGTGTTATATATAATAGAAGAATTACGCCGAGAACGCAGAATGCCACGGATTACGCAGAAAATCTGTATTTTTTCTGCGGTTTCTGCGAATATTTTTGCGTAATCAACGCATCTGCTATGTTAAAATGTCAAAAAATTAAAGAACATCTGGTGGCTTATCTGGACAAAGAACTCCAGCCGGCCTTAAAAGATGAAATAGAAGGCCATCTTTTAAGTTGTCCTTATTGCCAGGCCGAAATAAGCACCTTCAAACGCGTCTGGTCGTTGATTGACGAATATGAAGTAACCGAAACATCTGATTTTGAACAGCGATTTCAGGAACGGATTAGAACCGCCCGGACCCAGATTATTAGACTTGTCCCGCCCTTTCTCTCGGAAAGAGCGGGAAAGGAAGAAAACATTCTATCGGACCGAGTCTCAACTAACCGGCCGACCTGGCTCCGGCCAACTTACTGGTTTTTAGCGGCGACCGCGGCGGCTATTTTGCTCGGGTTTACCTTTGCCTTTATCAATCATACCCGCCAGACTGGTCAATCGGCCGTCATCACCCCTGCACCGGAACAGCCGGTTATTAATAACATAGAAGTTCTGGAACTGGCGGAACCGCAAAATATTGTTTATTTCAATGATCTGATTGAATTGGATATGGAATATAACCCGATTCAACCGCCGGACGAAAAAAAACAACTGGAAGAAAAGGACAATCTTTTTTACAGTCTGCCGACGGAAAAAAGGGAATTTTTTAAGAATAAATTCCGGCAATTAGCGCCTGAAATGCGGAAAATGTTTGAAGATGTCCAGGGGAAACTAAACCGGATTCCGCCGGCCGAGCGGTATTTTATCAGGCCGGCCGTCCGACTCTTTGAAGAACGGCCGGAAGCAGAACAGAACAGTATTAAAAAATTACCGCCGGCGGAACGCCAAAAAACATTATACCTGCTTCTGGAAAACGAGATTATAAAATATTACCAACTAAAGGCATCCCAGCGCAGCGCCTTTAAAAAATTATCCTTTTCTGAAAAATGGCAAAAAATAAAGTACTGGCTTGAGGAACAGGCCAGCCCCCATTTGAATGATGCGAAAGGGAAAAGTAAAAGTGGGATTCTCAGGGAAAAAAGCGAAAGATTAAAGGAAAGAAGACGACAAAAATCAGTCCGCTAAATCGCTTTCAGCGATTTACTGAACTCTGGCAAAACGTCACCTTTCTGCCATGCTGAATTGGTTCAGCATCTCCATTAGCCCGCATTATTCATAAATTCAGATCAACGACCCCGCTCCCGCCCCGGCGGGACGGGGTCGTTGTCTACCACGAGAACAAAAATAATCTTATCAGGTAAACAACGAAATTTATTTCCTTGATCTTATGAAGTTTCAACGGACATAAAGTCCGTTGTCTACCACTTTTTGGGCAGTCTGTTTCCCATTTCGCAAGAATTTAGGATTTAGTTGAAAAAATGAAAACCTAAATGTTTCCACTGCCTCGTTCAGATTTAATTGCTTCTAAAGGCCCTTCCAGGAACTGGCCAATCCGGCGATATTTTTCGTAGCGTTGTTCTAAAAGTGTCGCCAGCGGCACTGATTTTAATTCTTCCAGATAGCGCAAGAGGGTCTGTTTTAAAACATTAGCGGTCCATTGTGAATCACGGTGTGCTCCGCCGAGCGGTTCGGGAATAATTTCGTCCACGATGCCTAATTTCAGCAAATCATGGGCGGTTAATTTTAATACCTTGGCCGCTTCCGGCGCTTTGGAGCCGTCGCGCCAGAGAATGGCGGCGCAACCTTCCGGTGAAATGACGGAAAAATAGGCATTCTCCAGAATGGCTAATTTATCGCCGATGCCGATCGCCAGCGCCCCGCCGCTGCCGCCTTCACCGATGACCACGCAAATAACCGGCGTTTTTAACCGTGACATCTCAAAAATATTCTGGGCAATCACCCAGGCCTGGCCGCGTTCTTCCGCCCCGATACCAGGGTAGGCGCCGGGCGTATTAATCAAACAAATAACCGGCCGATGAAATTTTTCCGCCAGTTTCATTTTCAACATTGCCTTACGGTAACCTTCCGGATGCGGACTCCCGAAATTACAAGACAACCGCTCCCTGGTTGTTTTACCTTTCCGGTTAGCAATCACCATAACCGGATGACCGTTAATCCTGGCAAAACCGGTAATCATCGCCTTATCATCGCGAAAAGTGCGGTCGCCGTATAATTCGTAGAAATCGGTAAAAATCAAATTAATAAAATCAGTACCCAGCGGACGTTGGGGATGACGGGCAATCTGAACCCGCTGCCAGGGTACTAGATTTTTATAGATTTCCTGCTTGAGTTTATTCGCCCTTTCACGCAGTTTTTTTATTTCCTCGGACAAATTAACTTCAGCCAGACCGGAAAAACTTTCCAATTCGGCAATCTTACGTTCCAATTCCAGTATCGGCGCTTCAAAATCCAAACCGTCATTTTGAGCCATTTTTCATTATCCTTCTATTAACACACAACCCCGAGTCGCATTAGAACCTATCCTAATATTAATTTTTCGGGTAGCGTTCCGCCTGACCCAGATATTATCGGGACTTGTGCGGGACAAACCAGAGCGGGACACAATCCGCCTGAGGCGGACCCACGCTACGTCATAGCATAAAATATGGTTATTAAGATAGGCTCTTAAACAACCCAGGGTTGCATTGAATACTCTTATTATAAACTAAAAATTGAAAAAATCAAGAAGAAAATTAAAAATATTAGGGCATTTTTTTTGTAACTCAACTCCGCCTCAGGCGGATTAGAGTTTACCACCACACCAAAAGTTTTAGTGTGGTGGTGAATTCAGAATCAAAACTATCACCAAAGGCGATCCGCCTATGGCGGAAAGTTTTGAGTTACACGCTCCGCCTAATAAGAGATTACCTAATGAGAGCCTCTAATGACTGGACGCTTTAGACAAGAAAATCTGCGAAGAAATTTAAGAATTAAAGTAAAATTTACAGATTTCACCTTATCAAGATTGGTTCTTGATATTCGGGGGTAACTCTAACTTAATGATGAACTTAAATAACGGAGGAATCAGATTCTTTGCCTGCTGGTATGGTAAAATAAAAAGTTGTCCCTTTACCCAGCTCGGACTCCACCCATATTTTTCCGCCGTGGCGTTCCACAATTTTCTTGCAGATCGCCAATCCGATACCGGAACCTAATTTATCATCGGTACCGGGCAGCCGCTGAAACATTCCAAAAATACGATTCCGGTATTCCGGCAAAATACCGCCACCGTTATCACGGACAGAAAACAACCATTCCTTTGTCTTATTTTCGGCAGTAATGTATATCCGGGGCGGTTTATCAGCGCGAAATTTAATGGCATTAACGATAAGATTCCGGAATAATTGTTCCAGCTGAATGTCATCACCCATCACCGATGGCAGGTTTTGATACTGAACCACGGCTTGATGCTCGCCCATAACAAGTTCCAGATGCATTAATGTTTGTTTAAGCACTTCGGCGCAATCAACCGATTTGAATGGCCTGGATTGCCCCTCGATCCGCGAATAAACCATCAGGTCGCTGATTAACTGCTGGAGACGCGTTCCGCTATCCACGGCATACTGGATAAAACTATCGGCATCGGCATCAAGCCGACCCTTGTAGCGGCGTTCTAAAAGTTGCAGATAGCTCGTGACCATTCGCAACGGCTCCTGCAATTCGTGCGATGCCACATAAACAAACTGCTCCAGATTTATATTGGAACGCGCCAGGTCATTAGCCATCCGCTTCAGCGATTCCTCAATCTTTTTTTGCTCCGCAATATCTTTGCAAACCTCTAAAATTAACACCCCATCATCTGTTTTTTTTATCACATTATGCGATATCAAGAATGTTCGCCCATCCTTTGCCTCACTGACTTCAACGGTTTTATTTTCGCCCAATTCAAGTGATGTATCCAGTGGGCAAAAAGAACATTTGGTTTCATCTGTTTTGTAAACTTCATGACATTTCTTACCGATCGCATCCGCTCCAAACAGGTCAATAAACGGCTTATTCATAAATAAAATGCGCCGCTTCCCGTCCACCAGCACCAGTCCATCGCTCATATTGTTGAAAATATTTTGTGAAAATTCTTTTTCCCAAAGCAACTTGTTTTCCAGTTCCTTACGTATAATGCTGTCCTGTTCCGCTTGTCCTGTAATCATCTGCAGTTCGCCGGTACAACGGATAACCATTTTTTCAATCCGGCCGAATTGTTCCTTTAATTCTTCGTTAGCGCGTTTATAATCCAGTATGGAAAAATGCATCGGCCGGAAACAATAGAAATAGAGCACGGGAAATATTAAGACGGTTAGTAAGAATGAATCAAAAAATGCATTTAACAGAGACGGCATCGGAGGCAGAAGCAGCAGGAAAAGCATTACCATCAGTTCGGCTGTGAATATAGACACAATTATTATCAGTAAGAGGCGAAGTGGCTAAAGGAAGCGTGGAGAAGATGCAGTTTGTTTTTGCGTCACTGGATATTGTTTTTCTTCTCCGCCTGGTC
This sequence comes from Candidatus Brocadiaceae bacterium, assembly GCA_919901895.1. GTDB lineage: Bacteria > Planctomycetota > MHYJ01 > JACQXL01 > CAKKQI01 > CAKKQI01. The sequence goes on from CAKKQI010000106.1 coordinate 14,596, forward strand.
CGCCTAATCCGCCTAAGGCGGAGGAGGACAGATTAACCATATCTTATGCCCAACCCCGCCATTAGCTTGTCCCGCTAATGGCGGGGCGGGCCGCCCCTATGGGGCGAGCCTCGCCCAGAGGGCGGGACAAATTAATTTCTGCTGAGATACGGCAACTGAACCGTTTTAAACCAGAAGTTTTCTATAGACTTGACCGTTTTCAGAAACTCATCAAAATCCAGCGGTTTGGTGATATAACAATTGGCGTGCAGGTTATAACAGCGGCGGATATCATTGACATCTCCGGAAATAGTCAAAACGATGACGGGAATCTGGCGCAAGTTCGGGTCTTTTTTTATCTCGGCCAGAACCTCGCGCCCGTCTTTTCTGGGTAAGTTTAAATCAAGCAAAATTAAATCCGGAGCGGAGGCATCTTTATATTTCCCCGCCTGGTGTAAAAAGTCAAGGGCTTCAATT
>CAKKQI010000107.1 GCA_919901895.1 Candidatus Brocadiaceae bacterium
TGAGTTGCAACATTGCTTCTCTTAAAAAATTTCAAAAGGCTCAGAAACGGAACAAGACCGTTACCAATCAGCCGAGGAATTTCTGGAGTCATTGGCGAGTATCCGCCCGCAGTAAAAAGGGCGATGTGTTTAGGAAGTATTAAGAAAAAGAAAGGAGAAAACTTGACTTTTAACATAGGAGGAGAGAGATTCTCAGCGAAAGCCCTGCCTGTGCGAACACGCAGGCAGGACGGATGGAATTTTTTATCAAATATCCTGTTAGGCTATGATTATCCTGTTAGGCTATGATTATCCTGTTAGGTTATGATTAGCCTGTTAGGCTATGATTAGCTTGACTATTTTGGGCTGTCGTAGTAAGATACTTGTAACTTTTTAGACAGCCTGATAAGATGATCTAATTTTTAATCTGTGTCCGCCATAGGACGGATTCGTCCTTTGGCGAATAATCAGTGGTAATCCGTATGCGTATTAAATTTACTTTATTACACGGTCTCTTCGTTCTCGTTCTTAATTGTGTGTTTATTATTCAGGGGCTAAATCTCGTATTATGTTTTGAATCTGATGGACAAGCAGTGATAGAGGACGGTTCTTGTTGTTCGTATCTTTCTCAGGAAGAATCTTCTTCTCCAAATATACCTCCCTCAAACAACTCTTGTAACGATTGCGAGGATATTCCCATTTCAGTTCCCGCTTCGGCGGGATATAATATCGCGCCATCTTCACGGAATTCATCGATGGCAGGGATTAATCAGGCCAAACTTTTTGCACCGCTCTTTTCTCGGGGCGGTGAGCCCTTCGGCAGTGAGCTCAGGGCCGAACTGCGAAGCCGAACCGCATTTTTTGTTAACCCATCATTAGTCACCATCCGCACCGTAGTTCTTCTGATTTAATCGTTTTGCTAACCACATCCGATAAGAAGCACGGTTAAAACCGTGCCTACAACAAAATCGGGGCTGGTTAATTCTGTAGACACGAATTTATTCGTGCTCTTCTCTCCCCCCGATGTTATATCGGGGGACAAGTTAAGCAAAATCCATTACTTCCTGTCTGCCGTGAGCGTCCGTTCACAGGCAGGGATGTGGATAAAAATTATTTAGCCCCTCGGCAGGCTCGGGGTGGTGAGCCCCGCCGAACCGCAAAACAATTTCAGGCTAATCATAGCCTAACAGGCTAATCATAGCCTAACAGGCTAATCATAGCCTAACAGGAGATTTAAAAAATGCATTCAAGATGTTTTATAAATAGGGTGATTACTTCGGTATTACTTCTTATATCTTGTGCTTGTCCCGCCATCGGCGGGGGTTGTTCTTCTCACTATGTTTTAGATAAGAATATCCCATTTTCTTACGGTTCGGCAGGGCTCACCGCCCTGAGCGGTTCGGCTTCGCAGTTCGGCCCTGAGCGGTTCGGCTTCGCTCACCGCCCTGAGCTCACTGCCGAAGGGCTCACCGCCCTGAGCTTGCCGAAGGGTTCATCTCAGAAGACCTGGGCCGGTCCGGGCGTAACGCTACAGGAACCAACCGGTGATATTACTTTATCTGACGCACTGGCTCTGGCGATTATCGGTAATTCGCAACTGACTGCTTTTTCCATAGAAGAACGCATCCGAGAAGCCGGAATACTCCAGGCGGGATTGCTTCCTAACCCTGAAGTTACTCTGGTGCAGGAAAACTTTGGTAATTCCAAACTGGAAGAGTTTGACGGAACCGCGACCACCTTGCAATTGGGCCAACTGATTGAATTGGGTGGTAAACGCTCACGACGCCAACAACTGGCTTCGCTGGAGCGTGATTTAGCCCGCTGGGACTATGAAACTAAACAGTTAGATGTCTATCTGGATGTGACCAAGGCATTTGTCAATGTTCTCTCAATCCAAGAACGGCTGACGCTTACCGCTGAATCAATCAAATTATTAGAGGACTTTTATCAGATCGTATCAGAACGGGTAAAAGCGGGCAAGTCATCCCAGATTGAAGAAATTAAAGCCGGTGTAACACTAGATACTAAACGACTGGAGTTAGAACGCACTAAACGAGAATTGGAGACCGCCCGTAAGCGTCTGGCCGCAACCTGGGGTAGCACCAGCGCCACCTTTGAAAAAACCGTTGGTGATTTCCAGGTAACTTCGGCTGTTCCCTCATTAGAAAAGTTAGCAGAACTTATTTCCCGGAATCCGGATATTGCCCGCTGGACAACCGAGATGGCGCAACGAAGAGCAGACCTGAAACTGCAGGAAAGCCAGCGGATTCCGGATTTGATTATCAGCGGGGGGGTGCGTCAGTTTAATGAAGCAGATAACGAAAGGGCTTTTGTGCTCGGATTAGGTTTACCCTTGCCAATCTTTAATCGTAACCAGGGCGCTATTTTAGAAGCACGTCATCGGTTAAGCAAAGCAGAGCAGGAGCAAAAATCTGCCGAATTGCTGATTGCTACCGAACTGTCCAGTGCCTATCAGGAATTAGCTACGGCCTTTAGTGAACTTGTTGTTATCAAAGAAAGTATTTTACCCCAATCCCAAAAGGCATTTGAATCTGTGCTGGATGGTTACCGTCAGGGAAAGTTCAGCCAGTTAGAGGTTCTGGATACCCAACGCACCCTTTTTGAGGTTAAAACGCAATATCTGGAAACGCTTAGTTTATATCATCAGTCCAGAGCTGAAGCGGAACGATTGATTGGCAGTCCAGTCCCGCCTTCTGCGGGACAAGTAAAATGAAAGGATAATATGATGAAAAAAATAATTATTGGTGTTCTAATTATCGGCGGTATTTTACTTGCGGTTGCCTATAAATTACGCATCAAGACCACCGAATCGGAACCGCTTAATGAACACAGTGAAGAACAATTCGTCAAGATCGATGCAAATGATTTAGAAAGATTAGGAATAAAACTTGACCAAGTTGGTCCGGGTAAAATCAAGGTTGAGTTAACCCTGCCCGCTGAGGTGGCTTTAGACCCTGATCGAATGGCTTATATTACCCCGCGTTTTACCGGCGTGGTTAAGGAAATTAAGAAAAGCATCGGCGACCGGGTCAATAAAAATGACATTCTGGCTCTGATTGAGAGTAATGAATCGCTTACTTCTTACGAGGTAAAATCTTCCCTCAGCGGAACTATTATTAAACGTGATTTAACCCTGGGTGAAGTGGTTAATGAGGAAAAGAATATCTTTATCGTTACAGACATCAGCACGGTCTGGGTGAATCTGACCATTCACCAAAAGGACCTCGTTCATATCCGGAACGGTCAACCGGTGGTTGTCTCAGCCGGCCCAAGTATCCCTGAAGCAGCTGGTCTGATTTCTTATGTCAGTCCGGTCCTGGATGAAGACACGCACACGGCCAGCGCCCGGGTGATATTACCCAATCCCCAGAGCCACTGGCGTCCGGGAATGTTTGTAACGGCCCGCGTCGTGGTAGAAGAAGCCGAAGTGGCTCTGCTTGTTCCAACGACCACCCTGCAAAGCATTGATAACCAGACCTGCGTCTTTATTAAAACCGATGAGGGTTTCAAGGCACAGGTGGTAACGGTCGGACGGACGGACCAAGATTCATCCGAAGTTACGGCCGGACTCAAAGCCGGTCAGGTGGTGGTGACCGGCGGCAGTTTTTCCATAAAATCCGCCTTGCTCAAAGAACGGATCGGCCATCATGAAGAGGAGGATGAGAGATGATACGATTACCCAATCCCGCCGGGCGGGATTAGATTACACAGATTAAGATAGAAGATATTTAGACGACAGTATTTTTAATCTGTGTAATCGCAGTTTCAAAATCTATGTCCGCCGAAGGACGGATTCGTCCTCTGGCGAATAATCATTAACAGAGGAATAAATATGCTTAATACTATTCTCAAATTCAGCATTCAATGGCGTCTGCTTATAATAGTTTTGTGCTGTTTACTGATTGGCTTGGGTGTTTATTCGGCTCTTCAGTTACCGATTGATGCGGTGCCGGATATTACCACCAACCAGGTGCAGATTAACACCGTCGCACCGGCCTTTGCCCCGGAAGAGATAGAAAAATATATTACCTTCCCGATTGAAGTCGCGATGAGCAGTTTACCCAAGAAAGAGGAAATCCGTTCTATTTCACAGTTCGGGCTTTCGCAGGTTACGGTAATTTTTGATGACAACGTGGATATTTATTGGGCCAGACAGTTAGTCTTGGAAAAACTCCTGGAGGCAGAGCGGGAATTACCGTCCGGGGTCTCGCCTGAAATGGCGCCCGTCTCCACCGGACTGGGTGAAATCTATCAGTTCACCGTGGAAACGGATGAGCAGAGCCCGACGAAATATTCTCCGATGGAACTACGGACCATCCTGGACTGGCAAATTAAACCACAACTGCGCACCGTGCCTGGCGTGATTGAGGTTAACAGTTTCGGCGGGATGGAAAAACAATATGAGGTGCTGGTTGACCCGAATAAACTCTTGACTTATAACATTACCTTACGGGAAGTAATCGAATCTCTGGAGCGCAACAATATTAACGCCGGCGGCGCCTATTTGGAAAAATCTGGCGAACAGCAACTCATCCGCGGGGTCGGTTTAATCCGGGATGTCGGTGATATTGAAAATATTGTTGTTGCTTCGCTTCACGGTAAACCGATTCATATTAATGACGTTGCTAAAGTTGGTCTGGGGTCGCAGGTTCGTCAGGGTGCGGCCACTCGTGATGGTAAAGGCGAAACCGTGATGGGTATTACCATGCTTCTTAAAGGCGAGAATAGCCGAACCGTGACCCAGTCAGTCCGGGAACGATTGGAAAAAGTCCAGCAGACCTTACCGCCCGGGGTCAAGATTAATCCCTTCTACGACCGAACCGAACTGGTTAATAAGACCGTCAATACCGCGGCGACGAATTTACTTGAAGGCGGATTTCTGGTTATCCTGGTCCTCTTTTTATTCCTGCTCCAACTCAAGGCCGGGCTGGTGGTCTCCTCCGTTATCCCGCTGGCCATGCTCTGTGCCATTATCGGAATGAAGCAATTTGGTATTTCCGCAAACCTGATGAGTTTAGGCGCGATTGATTTCGGACTCATTGTCGATGGAGCGGTGGTAATCGTGGAAAATATTATTAGACGTCTGGCTAATGAACGCAAACGACTCGACCGGCGCTTAACCCAACCGGAAAGAATGAATATGATTCACGCGGCCACAACCGAGGTTTATAAACCCGCCTTTTTTGGTATGCTTATCATCATCAGCGCCTATATTCCGATACTTACCCTGGTTGGTATTGAAGGTAAGATGTTCAGACCGATGGCTTTCACGGTTATCTTTGCTTTACTGGGGGCGGTGCTTCTCAATGTTACCCTGATTCCGTCACTTTGTGCCTACTTTCTTAAAGAACCTAAAAAAGGTCATACCCATCCGGTGCTTGACCGGCTAATCTTGGCTTACGAGTCGCTCCTGCGCCAGGTCATCCGGCACCGCTATCGCACGGTCGGGGTTGTCCTGATTTTTGTTCTTATCTCTGGAGCGTTATTCTTTACTCTTGGTTCGGAGTTCATTCCGGAATTGGATGAAGGCGCGATCGCCATCAACCATGCCCGGCTCAAGAGCTGTTCACTCTCAGAATCCATCCGTCAGACCACGTTGATGGAAAACGCGCTCAAGCAGTTTCCTGA
>CAKKQI010000108.1 GCA_919901895.1 Candidatus Brocadiaceae bacterium
GGGAAGGGTCGCGGCCGGTGGCAAAGGCCTTCGGGTCAGGGTCGGGAATAATATAAACCGCAGGCATAGGCAAGCCTGATGCAATCTTGACCTCTTCTACGATATTGTGAAACTGATGCTCTTTCAGATTAGAATGATTAACCGGTCGGGCGCCGGTGGCCGCCAGCACAATCTTATCACCGTAATAATAACTACCCAGAACCGAAATACCGGCAAAAACAAGGGCAATTATAGTGCCAGCCGGCGGAGCGCCGGTAAAAAATAAATCAAAACCGAATCCGAGTACCACCAGAATAATAATGAATAAAAATATTAGCAACCACGTGGCTTGCTTATTGTGTTTTTGTTGGTCGTAGATGTTTATCATAAAAGTATCTCTGCTTTGTGACACGTTAATTTAAAGGCTGTCATTCCGTGCTTGCCCCGCCACTACATCCCACCTCATCGGCGGGTCGACGAAGAGACGACAGTCCTAACAATTTTAAGTCAAGAACCACTACTAACCTTTTTATCCATTTTCTTGCTCAACAATAAACGTCCGGTACGACCAGAAAAATGTTTTAAGCACACCGGTAGCAAAAAATACCAAAAAAGCCACAGCCATCGGTTCGCCTTCTTTAGGCAGCGGAGCAATTAGTTTATCCGCCTGGGCCAGATAACCTAAAATACCGCCGTAAATGGCAAATTCCAGTAAAAATTTAGTGCCCACAAACGGAATTTGTAAAAGGTTAAAAATAAGCCAGGTCGCTAGGTCAGCAACAATGATTCCGCCGAGGATGGCATACGGTAATCCGGCCGGGTCCAGGTAGAAAGCCGTACCCAGATAGGCGCTGGCCCGGGCGGTAACGATACCAACAAATCCGGGAGCCAGGGTTTTCCCGGCTGATTTGATGTCGTCAAGAAAAGCCGTTCCTTTTTCGCCGATTATTTTAACCAAATTCGCTTCCGGAGAACCGGCATCTTCCGGTTGAGATTTTTGCAAATAAGATTCGGCGGCCTGCCCCGATTTTATCGGGGCCCCCCGCCATTCGTCTTCTCTTTCCGTAATTAACTTAAAACACGCCGGGCAGATCGCGCTCCGACGGATTTTTTTTAGATAAACCGGGAAAAAAGACTCATGGCAGATGACGCAAAGTTGTTTGGTGAAACTGATGGTTCTCATAAAGTAGCCCCGACTTCGCTTTGCTCCGCAAGTAAAAAGCAGTCACCTCTTCGGCGATCCGCCGTTAAGGCGGGAGAGGGGAAAGTTTATACCTCCACTTTCATCGCTTTCCGGACAGCGTCGTCTTTCACCTTAAAGACATATCCTTGAGGTAGAGATTAAATGTGATCTGGCGGACGCAGTAATACTTTTCAATATGCTGTTTATATCAGACCACCCATACGCAATTTCTTTAAGTTTCTTATCATCCATCTTAATAAACTTTTCGCCTACCTGTTTCCCATCTAATGATTCATAAAAACGCCGATAAGGGTTATCGGCAAGAACCCAGACCAACATAGATTGGATATTTGTTTTTAGTAATTCACTGACTAAAGATTGAACGAGTAATTTTCCTAATTCCTTACGCTGATATTCTTCAAGGATATAAATACCATATAATTCCCCTTTATAAAGCGGATTATTCATCCTTTCTTTTCCACCATCAACAAAACCAACTACTTTTTGCGGTTCTATTTCACCTACATAGATAATAGATTTGTTTTCCTTATTATTCAAGGTGTTAGACCACATTTTCTCTCTTTTTTCATAGGACAACTTATTCAAAACTTCATCCGGAATAATTTCCTTGTAGGCATTACGCCATGTGTCAACATGTATCCTCGCAATCGTAGACGCATCAGTTGGCTTCGCTTGTCTAACAATCATTTTATCTCTTGTCATTTTATGTAAATTTTCTGTCTATCTCTCTACGGGACAATCTCGGTTATCTAAATATCATAAAGTTAAGAAACCGCTCTGCAAACAATAATCTGCTTGGGTGAATCCGGCTTAAAAGGTGTTTCGTCATAATCACCGTATTTATGTTCAATCTGAAAACCGTTATTCCTTAATAGCGCATCTAATTCCTGCGGGAAGAAAATCCGCATATCTAAAGGTAATGTTTTCTCTCGTTGATTGCCTATCTTATAGTGCCATTTTATATGGCTTATCTGAGCGGCTCGGTCATATACATTGTTCTCGCTAATAACCACCATGCCCTTGCCGTAAGGATTAGGATATTTGCTTACCGGACGGCGTTTTTTAGGGTCTCGCATCAGAATATCCAGCCGCGGATTAAACATATCAACAATAAATCTGCCATTTCTTTTTAGATGTTTCCTAACACAGATAAAGCAGGACTTGATATCCTCAAAGGTGTGCAGGTGGGCAATGGAGTTAAATGGGAATAAAATCACCTTGAACTTTTGGTTTAACCTGAAGTCACGGCAATCCGCTTTGATAAACCTGATATTAAGTTTCTTCTCTAAAACATTCTTTCTTGCCTGAGCCAGCATACTATCGGAAATATCCAGTCCGGTAATCTTATACCCCCGTTCGGCAATGGGGATAGCAATCCTTCCGGTTCCACAAGCCAGTTCCAGCACAGGGTCACCGTATTTCTTGACCTGCCGTAGATAAAATGGAATATCTATCGTATAGTTCTTATGTTGTACGTCATAGTGCAATCCGTTACGATAAATAGGTTCTGGTTTAATTGCTTTCATAAATATCAACATCCTTTACATCATCGGAACAAGTTCTGTAGTTACATTGCTACTTTCACCGCTTTCCGCACCGCATCGTCTTCCACCTCAAAGAAGTCTTCTATCTTAAAGCCAAACATTCCCGCGACAAGGATGGAAGGAAACATCTGAACTTTGTTGTTATAATCCCGGACATTGCCGTTAAAGAACCGGCGGGCCGCGGCAATTTTATCTTCAGTATCCACTAATTCCTGCTGGAGTTTGAGGAAGTTCTCATTTGCCTTTAGTTCCGGATACTTTTCCGCCACGGCAAAGAGGGTCTTCAAGGTTTGCAACATCTGATTTTCATCCAGAGCCTGACTGCCGTAGCGACCGTTATTAGCAAACGCCCGGTTACGCGCCTCTACCACCTTTTCAAAGACCACCTTTTCGTGGGCCGCATAGCCCTTGACGGTATTAACGAGATTTGGAATCAGGTCATAACGTCGTTTCATCTGAACATCTATATCCGCCCAGGATTCCCGAATGTGATTCTTTAATCCCACGAGACTATTGTAGATGGTAATGAAAATAATCAGGAACAACAGGAACCCGCCGCCGAATACGACCACTAAGAAAAGTTCCATTTACTTTTTCCTCCTATTAACCACCAATAAACACGAATGTTCACGAATAGATTTATCATTAGTGGGTTCTTTTATCCTGCGTATTCCTCTAATACATAATGAGGTATTTTCCTATACGACAATATGTTACCCTAATTATAATCATTTTATTTCTAACGGGGCAAACAACCCGGAAAGTTCCGGTAAAAATGCCGGCCCACATCTGCAATCCCAATCCTTCGCATCAGCCGGAGAAAGTCGTTGCGGGTTCGTGCCATCAAGCCCCATTGTATAAGTTCCCCATTCGTCATCCCGGTCAGAAAGAAAGATAATTTTGTTGCCATCCGGTGTCCAGGACGGCGCGGTATCCATTGCCTCATCCTGCGTTAATCTCTGCTGATTTGACCCGTCTGCATTCATCACATAAATCTCACCATTTCCATCACGTTCTGAAGCAAAGGCAATCTTGGTGCCATCCGGACTCCAGACCGGCCGACTATCCTTCGCCTGATTTTCTGTTAACCTTTTCTGATCTGAACCATCAACAGACATTACATAAATCTCTGAGTTACCATCCCGCCACGATTCAAAAGCAATCTTAGTTCCATCCGGACTCCAGCGGGGTACTTTATCAGTTGCCTGATGTCGCGAAAGGTTATTCACATTTTTAATAGGTGGCTCAGCCTTAAGGTCTAAATCAACGACCAAGATCTCGTAATTATAATTTTTTACCTGAGGAACGTAGCCATAGGTAGAAGCAATCAGTTTAGTCCCATCAGGACTCCAGTCCGGATCCTCATCAGGCAATGTATTCTTTGTCAATCTTATTAGATTCGTTTCTGTCCCGCTTGTCCCATTACCAAATGCGTCTATTACATAAATTTCCCTGTTACTGTCCCGTTCTGAAACAAAAGCGATTTTCGTGCCATCGGGACTAAAAACAGGTGTCTGATCAGAGGAAAGACTATCTGTTAAACGTCGACGATTTGTGCCATTCAGATTCATTATATAAATTTCCCAGTTGTCTTTTCCCAAATCTGAGGCAAAGACAATTCTGGGTTGGGTACAATAGTAAAGAGTCTCGCGAATCCGCCTCGCCCTGATTTTTATTTCTAGGTTTAAATCTTTACAAGCCCCACTTAGTTTTGCAGATAACTGTTCTATCTCATTTTTTAAGTCCTTTAATTCCTTGTCTTTCTTGCCTGCTTTATTTATCCAGTATTGTTCAATCAAATATTCTCCATATCCGGCGAGTTGCTTTTCTGTTATTTCCCTGATTTCCCAATCATCTGAATCTAATTGCTGAAATAATTTATTAACTTCCACAGATGAGTAACGGGTATGAAATCTCTCGGCTTTTGGATGCCGAAAAATAGAGGCAATTTCCTCTAAATCTACGGTCGCCGGGTCCCAGGCTGGGGTTAAATGATTGTGGTTATGATAAGACATCAGCTTACGTTGGTTTTTACCATCGGCATCCATTATATATATAGTATAAGCATTCGCTCCTCTATTAGCAGTAAAGATAATCTTATCACCATCACTATTGTATTGTGGAACATCATCGCCGCCGAGATTTTCGGTCATTCGCTGGGAATTTTTACCATCCGCATCCATCACATAGATCTCCCTATTCCCATCACGATGAGAAGCAAAGACGATTTTAGTGCCGTCCGGATGCCATTTGGGCGTACCGTCATAGGCCTTATTATGGGTCAGTCGGGATAAGTCTTTTCCGTCAGCAGACATTACATAAATCTCGTGCTCGCCATCACGATTTGACTGGAAGGCAATTTTAGTACCGTCCGGACACCAGGCTGGAAACATATCATCGGCCGCGTGTTCTGTTAATCTCCGGATGTTTTTACCATTAGTATCCATTACATATATTTCCTTGTTACCATCTCGGTTTGAGTGGAAGGCGATTTTTTTACCATCCGGACTAAAAGCCGCCCCCAGATCAAGGGCGGGATGCTCGGTTAACCTTTCAAAATTCTTACCATCGGGGTCCATTACATAGATCTCGTCATTACCATCACGGTTTGTGGTAAAGGCGATTTTGGTACCGTCCGGACTCCAGGCCGGTAGAATATCCTTTGCTTCACCCACCGTAATGCTTTCATGTCTCTCCATATCTAAATCGATCAAATCGATATCATTGTCACTACTAAAGATAACCCTGGCTTGAGGAAGGGACTGAAACTGTTGACATATCTGACCGGCCCACATCTTTATTTCGGCGTCTTTATATTGTGTTCCAGTGTAGAGTATCCCGGCAAATTTCTCTATCTCGGCTTTTAACCGGTCTCTTACCTCTTGTTTCTTGCTCCTTTCTTCCGTCTTAAGATGCCTGATTTCTAACTTAACATTGCGGTATTCTTCAATGAGTTTTTCACCAATTACGACAAGTTCTTTCTGTGCCTTATCCCGTTTGCTCCAATCATCCGCACCCAATTGAGTAATTAGACCCTTAATCTTTTTCTCCTGCTCTGACGTGGCGACGGGTGTTTTAGTCTCC
>CAKKQI010000109.1 GCA_919901895.1 Candidatus Brocadiaceae bacterium
TGAACATCTTCTCCGAAAATAGAAACTTCTAACTTATCCGATTCTTTTAACAAAGAAGTAATCTGCTGAATGGCTGCTTGCATTATTTGAAATTTAGTCTGGTGACGACTGACCGGGTCGGCCATGCTGCCTGATTTATCCAACACCAAAATTAAGGCAATATTATGTTCGGGGGTTGCCCGGACCGGCGCGATTTCCTCCAGCGGCGTATCGGAATATTTGCCTAATCCGAAACTGTTTGGCCCGCCTGAGATTAATAACCCGCCGCCTTCAGCCACAAAATTTTTAATCCGGACCAGCGCCTCAAGACTAAAGATATCAGCCCGGACGTTATCCAGAATTAATAGATGATACAATGACAAATTACGAAGCGAGTCCGACCCGGCCGGCCGAGAAGTCATTTGCCAGGGTGCCTGATTCAGCCCCGCCCCGCCATCAGCGGGACGAGACGGGACGGGAGTTTCTTTCTCATTGGAAATTAAATTAGTAATAATTTTTTCTAAATTATTTTGGCCCGGTGTGTCGGACAGATAGAGAATCGCGGCCGGTCCGGCTTGCTGAACAATCGCCCGGGCGTAATTATTCGCCAGACAGATTTCTTGAAATAAGTCAGTCTTTAAACTAATTTCATATTCCTGGACCGCGTTAACCGGCGCCGGTAAATTTAACGTCAAGTAAGTGTCTTGCTCAAACGGCAAGGCCACCTCCCGGATTTCTTTCCATAATTTGCCGTCAATATAAAAATGAAGATTAACTTTGGTATCAACCGTCGCGGTTAAAGTTAACCGGGCCTGGACCGGTTCAGCCGGCCCAACCGATTCCGGCAACTGAAACGACACCACCCGGATATCAGACAAAGATTGAGGACCAATCGGCGCGGTAAAAACGGTAATTCCTTCCCGGGTTAATTCAGATTGAATCAAAGGCATTTTCTCCCGGGTGTGATTTCCGTCGGTAAGAATGACTAATTCTTTTTGATAGCCGGCTGGAAAAAGATTAAAGGTAAACCTGATCGCCCGGGCCAGGTCGGTCCCGCGCTGGTCACAGCGGGAAATAAGGGCATCCGACAGTCTGAATTCCCGCTGGTTAACCGGCATTACTTCCACGGAGGCGTCCTGCCCAAAAACCACTAACCCGGCCCGGTCTAAAGGAGTTAATAATTGGACATTTTTCCCGATTGCCTCAAGAACCTCAGTTTGATTTAAAAAAATACTGCCTGAATTGTCCAGCAGGTAAATCCGGCAAAGATGCGAACCGGCGGCTTTTATTTCCACTCCGCTGAGAATGCCGAATAAAGAAATAACCGTTAAACTTCGAAAGATAAATAAAATTAAGCGTTGCCGGCTTAAAAAATAAAGCAGTAGTAAAACCGGTGGTAAGAAAAACAATAACCAGGGATGAACGAAGTTAATTAAAGGCATAAAATTTGTTGATTAATATCTTAAAAAATTCTTACCCGGCAACTGCCGGGCAATTTTTTTTAGTTCCATTACCAACAGAGTGCTGGAAACCAGGGCCGGCGGCAGTTTTGATTCTTCAATAATGTCTTCAATATTTTTAGATTCATCAGGCGAAAGCAGTTCCCAGATAATTTTTTCGCGGTAATCAAGTCCCGCCATCTGGCGGGATTGTTTATTTTCTTCCGGCCCCGGCGCATCACCGGGTTTTGGGCTGAACAGCGATTGATAAGGACCAAATTCTTCAATAATATCATCCACGTTTTCCACTAATTTAGCGCCCATTTTAATCAGTCGGTGGCAACCTTGGCTGGTGGAACTGTCCACTTTACCGGGCAGGGCAAAGACTTCGCGTCCCTGGTCCAGGGCTAGGTCGGCCGTAATCAGCGCCCCGCTGTAAACCGGCGCTTCAACCACGACCACGCCTAACGAAAGACCGCTAATAATCCGGTTACGGACCGGAAAATTCCGGCTGTCTGGCGGGGCGTTTAAAGGCAATTCGGAAACCAGAGCGCCGGATTCGGAAATCCGCTGGGCTAATTTCTTGTTTTCCGGAGGATAAATCCGGTTTAACCCGCTGCCTAAAACGGCAATTGTTCGGCCGTTTTTTATTTTTAAAGCACCGGAATGGGCGGCGGTATCAATCCCGCGGGCCAGTCCGCTCACCACGCAAACACCACGCTGGGCCAACGCGCCGGCGAACCTTTCCGCCTGGCGCAACCCGTAATAACTGGCCCGCCGCGAACCGACCAGCGCGACGGCTAAAAAATCAGCCGGTTGTAAATCACCCTTGACGTAAATCAGAATTGGATAATCAAAAATAGTTTTTAAATTTCTGGGATATTGCTCGTCCTCGCAGGTAATAATTTTAACGCCCGATTTTTGGGCTAACGCCAGTTCCTGTTCACCGCATTTTTCTTGGACCACCCTGATTATTTCGGGAGCCAGTTTCGGGCCGATCCCGGGAACCTTTTGTAATTCGGAGGATGATGCCTTAAAAACTTTTTCTAAACTACCGAATCTTTGCACCAACCGCTGGTAAAGAACCGACCCGATATAATGCGCACTATTAAGAGTAACCATATTTTCCAAAGAATTTATCAGGTTATTCATATTTTTACTTATCACTTAATAGCATAGGAAATTATTAGCCGTAGGACTTCAGCCAGAGGCTGGTCCGTCCTCCGGCGGAAATCAGTCCTTTGGCTGATATAGACCCCGCCCCCGATGTTATATCGGGACGGGGTAAAATTCGCAGACGTGGTGCTGGAAGCGCCACTATAAATTATGACTCATAAAATGAGTCATAATTTATCTGCTCATTTTACTTAGCGGGATACCCCACCGGAATAATATATAAAGGTGTTTCGGGAGCGGACAAGTTTAAGACATCTTTAATGAGGTCATCGTCAAACGCGCCGACCGGCACCGAGCCCAGCCCCAGAGTAACCGCCTGGAGATGGATATTCTGGGCGATATGACCGACTTCAATCTGGACGTAACGTTCGTCCCGGTTTCCATAACGCTTGGCGCATTTAGCATAATCGCCGGTAATGATAAAATTAACCGGCGCCGTTTTAATACAACGCTGTCCCAGCGCCGCTTCGGTTAGGTCGTCCGTTAAATTTTCCGGTTTGATTAATTGCAAAGAATGGCTTTCCGGAAGATATTGATAAAAACCGTCTTTTTTTACCAGATAAAGCGCCATCGGATAAATCCCGCCGGCTGAAGGAGCGGCGCGTAATTTATGTTCGTTAATTTGACCGGTAATCCCTTGAGCGGCCCAGCAGAGTTGTGAAATCTGTTCCGGTGTCAATTCATCGGAACCGAACTTCCGGACCGAACGCCGCTTTAAAATACTTTCTTCCAGTGAAATTTTTCCGGTTGTTTGCGGCGGCGGCAGTTTTATTTCCCGCTCCGGCTTCCGGGCTGGGTCGGCCGGCTCACCACTGCTTCTGACGGAAGAAAAAAACAACATCGTTAACAAAAAAATAACCGTACTGAATAGCAAAATTTCTTTCATAAATATATCAGCTCCTCATAAAATTTACTCCAAAAAACGAAATACGTATCATCTGCTATTATAGGTAAATTACGGAACAAATCAAGGATTCATTGACAGAACTAAAGAAAAGTTGTATTTTGTTAAAATAAAACGTAATTCTTGTATTAATTGTTAGGTGTAAGAAGAATATAAAATGAGCTACAATAAAAACGTTTTCATGACTCAGTTCCCCATTGCGAAAAAAATTTTATATCACCTATCCTACTATAGGGCTCTTCATAATGCATATCAAAAGCATGACCTTCAATGCGAATTCTGGACTCACACTATCGATGCCCACCTACTGCAAGCATCTATTCTTTGGTGCATGATCTTCGGTTCCGATGGATGCAACCCAACTCACTGGAAGAACCTAATAAGTAACCAATCTGATGAGCTTAAACGTAGTTTTAGAGACGGATTACTTGGGTCAACTAAAATCAATTGGAAGCATTGGGGAAAATATCATAAAGAAATGGTAGATTTCAGAAATAACTTTGCAGCACATAGAAAACTTAAATACAAAAAGCCTATCCCTAACTTCGATATGGCACTTAAAGTAGTACATTACTACGACCATTGGATTAGAAAAGTCATTGCCCCTGATGTAATGGAGGAGCCTTTGTTAGTAAAAAAAAGTGCGCCAAAACTTAAAGCAATGGAACCATTAATTGATAGCCTGATTAAGAATACAAAGGCATATTATAAAAACGCCTAATAAACGCATCCAGCGGATGGCCAAAAACGCCGCCGCTGATTTCTGATGTTAGGCCGAACCGTAATCAATTAAGGAGGTGTGTTATGAAAAGTAACAAGCGCAAGGTTAGTTGACTTTTTGCCGATGCGGCGTCGCTGTCTTTTTCGGACTTCAGGAACCTACAAACCATACTAAAAGGAGGTATTTGGAAATGCTTACTCGCCAATTAAATAGAATTATCATTTCAGTTGGAATGATTTTGTTTTGCTTCACTATGTTTAGTTGTGCCATTGGTCAATATGGATCACCCGTAGCACCTTCCGTTCCAACAATAACGATTAATACAATTCCCAGCGGTGCCGATATCTCTATCCAAGGGAATTATATCGGGAAAAGCCCTTTGGTTATTACGGCACCTCCGAATTACACTGGGCTGGAACCACTAAAAATAGAAGTCAGATTAGAAGGTTATGAACCGAGAGAAGTTTCATTTGGGGATTATCATCCCCCGCAAGACGAAGTCCTAACAAGACCATCGAATATATTCCTCGGTGACCCTATTCCGGTTGGGACTAAAACCATCCCCGCGTATTATACATTTCGTAATTCAATCGATATTAAACTTTATCCTAAAAAGTAGGAAGGGGGAATAGGGACAACGACCATTTATTTAAAGAAAATAAGAGAGCCTAATAATTCAATCCAACGGACTTTGCCTACTCTTCGCTACGGCAAAGTCGCTGATTTCCGCGTTAGCCCTTAAAAAATAAAGGGGAAATCATGAAATCAAGTAGTAAGCATTGGGATACTATATTTTTTGATACAGAAGATTCAAAATTAGGATGGTATGAGAAAAACGCATCCCAAACATTGGAATTATTGAATCAAATTCCGGGATGGAAGGAATCTACAGTGTTTCTCCCTGGAGCCGGCACTTCAGTTTTGATAGAGGAACTTTTATCCAAGGGCGTAAAATTAGTTCTTAATGATATCAGCATTGAGGCTTTAAACCGAGTTAAAGACAGGATAAATGACCAAGGGGGGGAAATTAATTGGCTTTGCCAAGATATCGCACAACCGATTCAAAGTACATTAAAGAAAGTCGACATCTGGATTGATCGAGCGGTTTTGCATTTTCTAACTGACGAAGATGATATTAACGGATACTTTGAAAATGTAAAATCAACATTGAAAACAGGCGGCTATGCAATATTTGCCGAATTTTCAAAAACCGGTGCGCTAAAATGCGCTGGATTAACTCTTCATCGCTATTCTATAGAAGAATTATCGGAAAAATTGGGCTCGTCGTTCAATCTTATCTCGCATTTTGAATATACTTATACAAATCCTTATGGTAACCCAAGACCATATGTTTATGCTTTATATAAAAAAGAAAATTAAAAACATGCCTAATAAATCACTCCAGCGGATGGCGTAAAACGCCACCGCTGATTTCAGTCGTTAGAATGAAAATTGATAATTATGCTTATTTAGTGCCTTTTATTGAGACAGAATAAATTATTTATCTAAAAACAATTATTCCTAGCCGTAAATCTACAAAAAAATATTTAAGGGGGGGGGGTAAAAATGAAACAAAACAAAGAAGAAAA
>CAKKQI010000110.1 GCA_919901895.1 Candidatus Brocadiaceae bacterium
TTCGGATTATCTTTCACCGCTGATTATAATAATCCTGTAAACGGGTTAGTTAAATCAAAGGATAAGGGAAAAACGTGGCAAGTTATATCAGACCAGTTATCCGGCAAGTCGGTCAGTTGTCTGGTGACTCATCCCAAAAACAACTCCATTTATATAGGCGTAATTGATGATGGAGTCCTTGCCTCTTATGATGATGGCAAAACTTGGCAGGTGCTTAATAACGGTTTGCATAATCTTAAGGTGGCTTCTCTTACTTTTGATCCGATTAATCCCGAAATAATCTATTGCAGTACGAGACACGGTTTGTTTAAAAGCACTAATGGCGGACAAAAATGGACCTGGGCCAGTAATGGCTTAGCCCAATGTCAGATAACGCAAATTATGACTGACCCGCTTAATCCAAATCTTATTTTGGTAGCAGATTTTACTTCAGGGATGCGGATTAGTGAAGATGAAGGTACTACCTGGCGACCGGTCCAGCCTCAGCGCCCCTTTCGTAATGTTTATCGATTAGCGGGTAATCAGAACTTCTTGATAGTTGAAGGTAATAATGGCTTTTATCGCACTTTTAATTTGGGTAAAGAATGGGATGAGCTGGTTGCCTTGAGAAATAAACAAGTCGCTTTTTGTACTTTTATTAACTCAAAAGAAATCTATGCGCTTGATGTTAAGGAAAAACAAATTTTACTTAGCACCGATGGTTCAGGAGAACGATGGGAAATATTATCTCTTCTACCGGAAGAAATAGGAGATATTCGGTGGATGGGAAAATATCAGGATTTTGTAGTATGCATCGGTCATAAAGGTATTGCTAAATTAAATACGCAAAATAAAAAATGGATTCACCCTAATTTAAATATGGCTGAAATTTCCACTTTATGCGCGGTTTTTAACCCACAGCAACCAGAAACGCTGATATTGAGCGACTCCGGAGATTACGGAAAGACTTATGAAATAAATCTGGAAACGGAAACGATTCGTCTTTTTTCCACCGAAAAAATAAAAGAGTGTTCAACTCGAATTTTATTCGACCAGACTAATCCTCAAAATATTATTAAAATAGTACATCCATCCGGCGGAGTTTTTGTTTCTCATAATAATGGTGTCGATTGGGATAATATTACACCGCTTGTGCCTTATCTGGATTTAAGAGAAAGTAACATCAGTTCTAACGGATTTATTTACCTGGCAGCAGGCGGAACTATTTATTCCCGGAAAATACCGGCAAAATAATATTATCGCATAACTAGATCGTAAATGAGAAAGGGTTTTGATTATGTCTCAAATCACTGAAATCAGATGGCATTCACGCGGGGGGCAGGGGGCGATGTTGGCCGTCCGGACGCTGGCCCGGGCCGCGATCAATCATGGTAAATACGCCCAGGGGATGCCGGAATTCGGACCGGAACGTTCCGGTGCGCCCATTCGTGCCTATAACCGCATCGCCGACCAAAAGTTTTCGCTTTATTGCGCGGTGGTTAATCCGAATGTAGTGATTGTTCTTGACCCGACCCTGATTGAAACGGTGAATGTGGCCGACGGCTTAACCAAAGATGGAGTAGTCATTGTTAACACCAACCAACCGGCTGCTTCCGTTAGAGAAAAATTAAAACTTGCCAATGGGCAGGTCTATACCCTTGATGCCACCGGTATTTCGGTGGCTCTCATCGGAAAGCCGATGCCCAATACGCCGATTTTAGGCGCGCTGGTTAAAATTACCGGTCTTCTTTCATTGAACGAATTACTTGATGATATTAAACAGGCGTTCGGTGAAAAATTTTCGCCCCAGGTGGTTGAAGCGAACCTGAACGCGATTAAAAAGGGTTACGAAGAAGTGAAATAATCTAACTGCTAATTACACTGATTAAAAAGGAATAAAACGATGAAGAAACTTAAATCGGTCAAAGAGATACCAATCGGCACGGTCATAAAAGAAGCCGGGTCTTCAATGGAGTATCATACCGGCGGATGGCGTAACAGCCGGCCGGTTCATCTTAAAGACAAGTGCACTAATTGTTTGATTTGCTGGATTTCCTGTCCGGATGGCTGCATCAAAGTCAAAGACGGTAAGATTGTGGAAATTGACCTGACCTATTGTAAAGGTTGCGGTATCTGTATGGAAGAATGTCCGTCCGCCTCAGGCGGAAGGGGAAAAGCGATCACAATGGTGACGGAAGTAAAAGAAGAGTAATTATGAATAAGAGGAGAAATTAAAATGTCCAGAATTGCCGCGATGACGGGAAATAATGCAGTGGCCGAGGCGATGAGGCAGATTAACCCGGATGTGGTAGCCGCTTATCCGATTACACCGCAGACCGAATTGATGGAGGAGTTTGCCGAGTTTGTCGCCAACGGACGGGTGAAAACAGAATATATTCCGGTGGAAAGCGAACACAGTGCGATGAGCGCCTGTATCGGGGCATCATTAGCCGGGTCGCGAGTGCTGACCGCGACTTCCTCGGCCGGCTTTGCCCTAATGTGGGAAATGCTACCGATTGCTTCCGGGATGCGTACGCCGATTATTATGACCGTGGTCAACCGCGCCTTCAGCGCGCCGATTAATATCCATTGCAGTCACGATGATACGATGGGCGGACGAGATACCGGCTGGATTCAAATTTATTCCGAAAACGCCCAGGAAATCTATGACAATTTTATTCAGGCGGTAAAAATCGGCGAAGATTTTTCCGTCCGCCTGCCGGTAATGGTGGCCATGGATGGTTTTATTATCAGCCATGCGG
>CAKKQI010000111.1 GCA_919901895.1 Candidatus Brocadiaceae bacterium
AAAAACAAACAACCTCATATTTCGCCCAAAGATAAAGCGACGGTGGAATGGACCGGCATTACTAATAAATATTTTGCGGCGATTCTGATTCCGAAATCTTTAACCGATACCAATACTTTCATTTATGCACCAATAGAAGACACCGAATATTTAAACCAGCAAAATAAAAAACTGCAATCAAACGGTCAAACGGTCAACGAGCAAACTTTAAAAGACCAGGCCACCCAGAATATTTCATCAGATATAGAAACAGTTCCGCTGGTTCTTGCCTCAGGCGAAATAAAAGTTATGGAATTTGTTTTCTTCGCCGGCCCTAAAAAAGCCGATGAATTAGCCGTTTTCAAAGACCGGGGATTGGATAAACTTTTAAACTACGGCTGGTTTGATTTCATCAGCCATATTCTTTTACTGGTCCTATTCGGCTTTTACGGTATTTTTAAAAATTACGGCTGGTCTATTATTTTCTTAACCGTGCTGGTTAAATTACTCCTTTTCCCCATCACCAGAAAAGGACAGGTTTCAATGTATAAAATGCAAAGACTGCAACCCCACCTGAAAGCCCTTCAGGAAAAACATAAAAACGACAAGCAGAGATTAGGAATGGAACAATTAAAACTCTGGAAAGAGCATGGAGTTAATCCGCTCAGCGGTTGCCTGCCTATCTTTTTCCAGATACCGGTTTTTATCGGTTTATACTGGGGATTGGATTTATGCATTGAACTGCGCCACGCGCCTTTTATGCTCTGGATTAATAATCTCTCCCAACCGGACCGGTTGTTGACATTACCGGAATGGTTTCAAACCATACCTATTATCGGTACGACTTATTTACACATCTTGCCGTTGTTGATGACCGCTTCCTGGATTATTCAATCACTCACCCAGCCAAAATCACCGGACCCGCAGGCCCGCCAGCAACAAAAAATGTTTACCTTTATGCCGCTTTTATTTCTGTTTTTATTTTATAATGTCCCGTCCGGACTTACCCTTTACTGGTTCACCAGCACTTTATTAGGCATCACGGAACAAATGATAATCAAGAAAGTTTATATGAGATAAACTTGTCGTGAGTAAAGCCGAACTAATGGACACCGATACTATTATTGCAATCGCGACTCCAATTGGCCCTTCCCTGAAAGCGATTATCAGATTAAGTGGCCCGGAATCTTTTCGTCTCATAAAAAAAGTATTCACTCGCACCCGGTCCCCAGCCACCGGCCCCGATTCTATCAGGACTCGCCCCTTAACATCTTTTCTTTCATATTCAGCCGTTGACGGTTATATCAATATAAAAATTCCAATACCGGCGACTCTTTATTTAATGAAATCACCTTATTCCTATACCAAGGAAGACATTGTGGAAATTCATACAATTGGGACAACGCCGTTGTTAGATAGCATTTTATCGTATTTCATCCAGTGCGGAGTGCGGTTAGCTCAGCCGGGTGAGTTTACCAAACGGGCTTTTTTAAACGGCCGAATAGACTTAACCCAGGCCGAAGCCGTGCTGAAACTCATCAGGGCCGGTAGCGACCAGGAATCGCGTCTAGCTTTAAATTCACTCACCGGCCGTTTTGCCCGACAGGTTAAAGACATTCAGCAACAACTGGTTGATTTGATTTCCCGCCTGGAACTTAACCTTGATTTTTCAGACCAGGAGATTGAAATCATCACCCCGCAAACGGTCCGAACGACAATAGAAACGCTCATTAATAATATCCACCAGATCTTGCAATCAAGCAAAAAACATAAAATTTTTAAAGACGGGATAATTGCGGTAATCTGCGGACGACCGAATACCGGAAAATCAAGTTTGTTTAATAGACTCGTCCCTGACAAAAAAACAATCGTTACCACCCTGGCCGGCACAACCCGTGATATGGTAGAAGGAAAATGTTTAACCGGTCAGACTCTGTTTCGAATCCGTGATACGGCCGGAATTATTATCAACCCCGCCAGCAGCGGGACAAACCACGCTCCCCGATGTCCATCAGGGGGCGGGACAAGCCGGGAAACCTCTGATTTATCCCGCCCAGGGCGTGGTAAATCGGCCTTAATGGATAAAATTAAAAAAATAACCGTTCAAAGTTTTAATGAAGCCGATTTATTTATACTGGTGCTGGACGGCAGTCGCCCGCTTACCCTACAGGATAAAACAATGGCGCTAAAAGCGACACTGGTGCCGGACCGGACGATCGTGCTTTTAAACAAAAATGATTTAACTCAGCGAATCAGACCTGAAATGGTCCGGAAGTTTTTTAACAAACCACCGTTAACAATTGTTTCCACTTCATCCAAAACCGGAAAAGGAATTGAACATCTTAAAACAATAATGGTCCGTCTCAGCCGCGGTTCAAAGACGGGTCGTTTTTCCAATAGTTTTTTAATTAATACTCGGCAGGAAAATCATCTGAAACAGGCATTACTGGCCCTGGAAAAAGCTGAGGCAATCGTCAAAAAAACAAAAGTAACGGATGAACTCTTAACCATTGATTTACGAGAAGCACTAGACCAAACCGGTGCGATTGTCGGACAGGTCGTAACCGATGATATCCTCAATCATATTTTTGCCGAATTTTGTATCGGGAAATGAAAATTATTTCTTCTTTTTCCCTTTTTCTTTCTTCTCTTTGCCGTAACCGAAAATGGGCTGGCCCGCTTCCACATAATATACATCAAGACCCATCGGTTTTTTTAATTGACTATTCAAAGATTATTGTTATAATGACAATTTTTATGAAATATTTATTGAGATTATCTATCTTCATGGCATTTTATTTGCTCGCCGTTCAAGTGGTTTTTTCCGAAGGAAATACCGGGACGACCTCTATTATTCCTGAAACCGCTGCGGAGCCGCCGGTTAACAATGAAATAAATTTAAACAATGGCATTATCGCATCGGTCAACAGACAGATTATTACCCGGCGGTCTGTAGAAAAACAACAAAAATTATTGCGGATAGATAAAAGCAAAGCCCTGGAAACTTTGATAGAAGATGAATTATTCTGGCAGGCCGCTCAGAAAGAAAAAGTTACCATACTGGAATCAGAATTAGAAAAAGAATTACAGGAACAGATAAACAAAGCCGGCTCATTGGAAATTTTCACGAAAGAAGTCCTGCGGCCAATGGAAAACACGATGGAGGAATACCGGTCGGACCTGCAAAAAAATCTATTATGGCAAAAGTATATCTTCCTGAAAACAAATCAATCCGATTTGAAAACCAGCCATTCTCCATTAGATGTTTTAATTGATACTTTTGTCTCACCCCGGGAAATAAAGGCCTATTTTGAGGAATACCGGCACGAATTAACCGACCCGGAAAAAATAAAAACCAGACAGATTATTTTACGTTTTGACGATAACATCAATCGGGAAATAAAAAAAATGCTGGCGGATGAGATTTATGCCGATTTGCAAAAAAAAGACGAAACGACAGTGGAGTCCCGACCTAATCGGGAAGATTCGGTCTCTCCGGCGGACAAGTTTATTACCCTGGCCCGGAAATATTCAGAACTCAAAACCGACTCCGGCGGTGATTGGGACTGGACCGAACGCGGTTCCTTCCCCCCTGAAGTAGAAAATATAATTTATACCCTGCCGGTTAATGGGCTCAGCCCGGTAATTGAAACGAAAAATACTTTCCGGATTGTCCGGGTAGAAGAAAAAAATACTCCGGCCAATAATTTTGATAATCCGGATATTCAGGACAAGATGCATCACAAACTGAAAAACAAAAAAAAACGGGACGGCATTGGGCGCCTGAGAAAAAAATTGTGGGACCAGGCGGACATCAGGTATTTTAAACCATAATGAAAGTAACATTTTATAATAATATGATTGAATTACCGGCCCGGAGCACGCTGGCCCAACTGGCCCAAAAAGAATCAAAAAAAACAAAAGACCTTGTCGTGGCCGGTAAAATCAACGGGCATCCGGTTGACTTTGATACCGTTATTCCGGACGGCGCCGCCGTGGAATTTATCACCGCCTCTATGCCGGAAGGACTTGATATTCTCCGGCACAGCCTGTCTCATATTATGGCTGAAGCGGTGATGAAATTGTACCCTGATACCAAGTTAGCCATCGGACCGTCCATTGCCGACGGATTCTATTATGATTTTGATGCTCCGCAAACTTTCGCAGACGGCGATTTGGGAAAAATATCCGCTGAAATAGAAAAAAGTATCAAAGAAAAAAAAACGTTCCGCCGGATGGAACTTTCCCGGACTGAAGCAATAAAAATAATGACCGAACAAAAACAGCCCTATAAAGTTGAATTACTTAACGAAATCCAGGATACTACGGTTACGTTTTATCAACATGGTAATTTTATTGACCTGTGCCGTGGGCCGCATATTCCCCATACCGGACTGGCCGGCAGTTATAAACTATTAAGAGCCACCGGCGCCTACTGGCGCGGCAACGAACATAATAAAATGCTTCAACGCATCTACGGCACGGCTTTTGCCACCAGGCAAGAACTGGACGCCCATTTAAAACATCTGGAAGAAATAAAAAAACGAGACCACCGCCGGCTGGGTAAAGACCTTGACCTTTTCAGCATTCAGGAAGAAGCCGGACCGGGTTTAATTTACTGGCATCCGAAAGGCGCCCTGATTCGCAAAGTAATTGAAGACTTCTGGCGAAACGAACATCTTAAAAATAATTACGACCTAATCTACTCGCCTCATATCGCCCGGGTCGGCCTCTGGAAAACTTCCGGCCATTGGGAATTCTACCGGGAGAATATGTACTCGCCGATAGACATTGAAGGAATGGAATATATTATTAAACCGATGAATTGCCCGGGTCATATTCTGATCTACCGCAGTAAGATCAGAAGTTACCGCGACCTGCCTCTTCGCTGGGCCGAGCTGGGAACGGTTTACCGATATGAACGCTCCGGCGTGATGCACGGATTAATGCGCGTCCGCGGGTTTACCCAGGATGATGCCCATATCTTCTGCCGGCCGGACCAACTTAATGATGAAGTCAGCGGTGTTATTAAATTCGGAACCCAATTATTATGCGCGTTCGGATTTTCTGATTTTAAAATCAGATTAAGCACCCGCCCGATTAAATATGTCGGAACCGTAGAAAATTGGGATAAAGCCACCTTGGCCTTAAAGCAGGCCATTGAAAGTATCGGCTTACCTTATGAAATCGCCGAAGGTGAAGCGGTTTTTTATGGACCTAAAGCCGATATTGATATTAAAGATTCCCTGGGACGTGCCTGGCAGTGCTTCACCGTTCAGGTTGATTTTAACCTGCCGGAACGGTTTGACATCGTTTATACGGCTCAGGACGGTTCACAGCAACGACCGATTATGATTCACCGGGCTCTCCTGGGTTCACTGGAACGATTCTTCGGCGTACTCATTGAACATTACGGCGGCGCTTTTCCGCTCTGGCTGGCTCCGGTTCAGGTATTGGTGTTACCAGTTTTAG
>CAKKQI010000112.1 GCA_919901895.1 Candidatus Brocadiaceae bacterium
CTCGGTCCATACCGGAGGATATTGCCAAGCACGCAATCGTCTAAAAGAAACAGCGCTGCGTAATTTAGGAGCTGGCTTGGGTAAAGAATTGGTAAGAAGCGAAAAGCCAGATGAAAGATGGCGTGGACGGCGTGTGATTATTCCAGACGGCAGCTCGGTTTCACTGCCCGATACTTTATCTAACCAGAAGGTTTACCCGCAGCCAAATACTCAATCAGCCGGATGCGGGTTTCCGGTTATGTATTTGAGCGCATTGATGAGTTTGACTTCCGGGGCATTGCTGGATTTTGAGACTGGTTCGGGCAATGGGAATGAATTGACTCTTTGGCGTAAGATGTGGCATCTGCTTCAATCAGGCGATGTAATTTTAGGCGACGGGAAATACTCGTCTTACGCGGACATCGCGTTACTTCGGGGGCGTGGCATTGATGTTGTAGCGCGTTTCGGCAAGCGCAAGGCCGATTTCCGTAAGGGGCAGATTATCGCTCTGGAGGACCATCTAGTCGAATGGGAACGACCTAATCAATTACCGGACTGGCTGGCGGGTAAATGTTTGCCTGAGAAAATGATGGTGCGTGAACTGCGTTTCCACATAGCGGCGGCCGGTTTCCGGTCAGAGACCGTAACGATAGCCACGACTTTATTGGATGCCGAAACTTATCCCAAGCAGGATATAGCCGAATTGTTTTTCTGCCGTTGGCAAATAGAATTGAGATTGAGAGATATTAAGACCATATTGGGTATGGATATTCTTCGGACTAAAACACCGGGTCGGGCCCGTAAGGAACTGTGGATGTATCTAACCGCCTATAATCTTCTGCGAACGCTGATGAAAGCGGCTGCGGTAAACAATAGAGATATCGCGGCCCGCATAAGTTTTCAGGGTTGCCGGCAGCGGTTTTTAGCTGTCGTGACGAGGAATTGCCCGGCCAAAAGATTTGGATATCTTTATCGTATGTTACTTAAAGATTTAGCCAAAGATTTAAATCAATATCGTCCATTTCGTATTGAACCAAGAGCAATTAAAAGACGGAAAAAACAGTACGATTTATTGAATCGCCCAAGAGAGGTTTTACGAAGAAAACTTATACAGGAGGTGGCTTAACTATGTGCCATTCGGGACAGCATACTCATTACGTAGTTCTCGCATCCCCTGTCATTTTCTGAACAATAGATTGCCCAACCTGGTACGCCTGTTTTAACGCTTCGGAATGTTTTTCTATCTCACCTTTTACGCCAATCTGTCGGAAAAGCAATTCACCGGCATATTCTACGTTAATGGCATCAAAAAAATATTTGACGGTTTTAATGGCGCCGTCAAAAAGATGCTCACCCTTAGTTCCGCCGACGGAAATAAAAAACCCCAGCCGTTTTTTTCCAGGGACAGCATCTTCTTTTTTTTTCAGAATATATTTTCTGGCCCAGAGCGACTGGCTCCGGTCAATTAATGCCTTTGCCTGGGCCGGCAGGTTATAAAAAAAAATCGGCGCGGCCAGGACCACTAAATCAGCCGTTAATAATTTACCGTAAACCGGCGTCATTTCATCCTTGATACAGCATTCGCCGGTTTTCAAACAGACGTTATACTCCTGGCAGGGAGAAAATTTAAGGTCGCTGATTCTAATCGATTCCACGGCCACCCCGGACCAAGAAACGCCCTTTAAGAATTCGTCCAGAAGCGAGGCCGTATTGCCCGGCCGGCGCGGACTTCCATACAAGGCCAAGACCTTAATCATTTCAACTCCACCTCGTGCTTGGAAAATTTAACTATGAGCGGATTTACTTCACCGCGTCGTTCTAAAAGTTTTCCCTCTTTATCGTGCCGCGAAAGAGTCAGACTGGCCGGCAACATCATATTCTGAACATAAGTGTATAAAAGATTGATGCGCGCCCGCTCGTCAAAATCACCCTTCCGGTCGTATTTGGTTACTTCCAGAGAACTGAGATTCCAAAGTTTCTTGTATTTCGCCGCCTTAACCACCATGACTATCTTACCATCCTGATTAACCACCTCGGCCTTTTCAATTATTTTATCCTTATTGACCCAGATATAAATAGAACCCTCTTCATCCGAACCGGCGTCTTGATCATTTTTTTCTTCGGCTTCGTCTTTATTCTCGTCCCGGTTCCGGCCTAAACGTCTTTTCAAAGGACCGCCTTTGGGCGGCGCGGTTTTTTTTTCTTTCAGAATAATTTTATCAAGACTCTTGTCTTTTTCCATTGTAACTTCAAAACGGTTACTCTGTTCCACCTTTCCCAAAAGTTCCAATAAATCATTAATCGGATTAACCGATTTGAAAAATTTCACCAATTCCCCTTCCATTAAGCGGGCATAAGTGTTGGCATCATCCCTGGCCTCCGACCCAAAATAATTCGGAATATCAATTACCCTGACTTTAAGCGGCTTTCCCGGTTCATAAACCATTTCGTATTTCGCCTGTTCAATAATAACCCGCCCGCGTGTTTCCAGTGTTTTGGCAACATCAGAACACGTGACTAAAGAAGTATAACGATTTAACCCCTGCTCATCAAGGTCGTACCAACTCTCGGCTACTTCTTTCAAAATTGTAATCGGGTCGTCGGCCGGTTCTTCCTTCTTTTCTTCTCCCCAGCTAACAGTTAAAAGTACAAACAATAAAACAAAAACATATAAAGATCGCATAAAATACTCCTGAACGGTAATGGTGATTTCAAAAGATTACAGTGCTTAACTAACTAAATTCAATCGCTCTATATAATTATTAACCATATCATATTACTATGAATAAAGTCAAGGATAAATTCTTTGGTCCATGTTCATCAGTGGTTAGGAAATTTATTGACATTAAATTGAAATTCTGGCTTGATGTGATAATCTGTGTCAGCCAAAGGACTGACTCGTCCTATGGCGAGTAATCAGCTCTAATCCGTGAAATCAGTGGTACTATGTTTAAATCATATCCCCAGGCCTATCAATATCTTTGCCGGTTCACTGATTACGAAAAAATGACGCGTTTTCACTACAACCGGCAGACGTTTGACCTGAGACGGATGCGGCAATTAATGGCCCTGGTCGGCAATCCGCAAAATTCGCTGCGTCTTATTCACATCGCCGGCACCAAAGGTAAAGGGTCAACCGCC
This sequence comes from Candidatus Brocadiaceae bacterium, assembly GCA_919901895.1. Classification (GTDB taxonomy): domain Bacteria; phylum Planctomycetota; class MHYJ01; order JACQXL01; family CAKKQI01; genus CAKKQI01. Next base: position 3,121 of record CAKKQI010000112.1, read on the forward strand.
ATTATCTTATCCCGTCTTTTAGAATTAGCCGGTTATAAAGTCGGACTCTTCACCTCACCTCATCTTATTTCACTCCAGGAACGAATCCAGATTAACGGGGTCCACATCTCTAAAAAATCTTTTACCGAAATGATGAACCGACTTCATCATTTTTCACTCCCTCGTCTAACATCCAACATCCAACTTCTAACTTCATCTGTGAACCCCACCTTCTTTGAACTCATCACGGCCGTGGCTTTCTTATATTTCCATCAGCAAAAAGTTGACTTTGCGGTAATGGAAGTGGGACTGGGCGGACGCATGGATGCGACCAATATTATCACACCTTTAGCCAGCGTCATTACCACCATTGATTTTGACCATATGGATAAATTAGGTTATTCTTTAGCAAAAATCGCCGGGGAAAAAGCGGGCATTATAAAAAAAAGCGTGCCGGTTTTCTGCGCCGAGAACGAAAATACGGTACGGCAGGTGATAAAAAAAACGGCCCGGGCAAAACAGTCGTTACTTTATCTGGTCGGCAAGGATATTAAAATAACTCAATGCCGTAATTCCGACCCCGCCGATAGCGGAACAAGTAAATTCAGTTCTGTTTTTAACCTCAAAACTCCTTTTCATCATTACCGGCATTTGAAATTATCCCTACCGGGAAAACATCAGGTTCAAAATACCGCTTTGGCGCTGGGCGTGATTGATTATCTCCGGCATAAAAAAATAATCCGGATTCAACCGGCCGCCATCAAGAAAACCTTACGCCAAATAATCCTGCCGGGGAGAATTGAAGTGGTAAAAAAATCGCCGGATCTGATTCTTGACGGCGCTCACAATCCTGTTTCAATCCGGGCGTTAAAAGAAACTATTAGCCGCTCGTTTAAATATAAAAAATTAATCCTGATTCTCGCCATCAGCCGTGATAAAGAAACCGATAAAATATTAAATTTGATTTTACCAATCAGCGATGTCATCATCTTAACGAAAACAGGCCATCCCCGTTTATGGGAACCGCTTGAACTGGTTCCGCAGATTCCCGGACATTTTTTTAGCCGCCCGGTCTTTCTGGAACCGAACCCGAAAAAAGCATTACTGATAGCTGAGACTTTATCTTCTAAAAAAGACCTGATTTTAGTCACCGGCTCTTTTTATTTAGCCGGAAAAATAAAAGAAATTTTAACAACTGATTACACCGATTAAGACGGATTTCACGGAATTAAAATTATGACCTGTAAAATTTTACCGATTTAGATAATTAGCCGGTAAAGCATCCGAACACTTAATAAAATAATAAGAAGACCGACCGATATCATCAATATCTTAATAGGTAATTTTTTGCAAAGATAAGCCGATAACGGCGCGGCCAGAACACTCCCCACAATTAAAGCCGCAATAATCGGCCAGTATCCTCCTAATCCCAGCACCGCCAAAAAAATCACCACCTGAGTGGTAGTCACGAAAAACTCGGCCAGGTTAGCTGAACTGATGGCTAATTGCGGATTATGACCGCGGGCCATCAGGGTAGAAGTAACAATCGGGCCCCAGCCGCCGCCGCCCACCGCATCAACAAATCCACCCGTCAATCCTAACGGAAAAAGCCTGGTCTCCACTTGACACTCCTGTATTTTTTTAAATGCCTTGCGTAATATTATCAATCCCATTATTAACAGATATCCGGCCACGAACGGGATTAATTTATCACCAGGGATAATAACCAGAAAACAGGCGCCGGCCACCCCGCCGAGCACACCCGGAATGACGAGTTTTTTAAATAATTTCTTATCCACGTTGCCGAATTTCAGATGAGCCAGACCCGAGACGCCATTGGCAAATATCTCAGCGGTGTGAACACTGGCGCTGGCGATCGCCGGCGGAAGCCCGAAACTAAGCAAAAAAGCGGTGGAAGTAAGACCATAGCCCATCCCCAGCGTCCCGTCAATCATCTGGGCGACAAAACCGATGACCACGAAAATAATTAAATTTTCATCCATAATAATTTCTTTTTAAACCATAAAGATACACTAACCAGCCCGATTAAAACAGCAACTTCAACCAAGGGCCCCACGACGGCGGCAAAAGCCACGCCGGATTTGATACCGAAGACCGCGACCGCCACGGCGATGGCCAATTCAAAGTTATTACTGGCCGCCGTAAACGAAAGCGCCGCTGATTGTTCATAACTCGCCCCCACTTTTTTGCTCAGATAAAAAGACACCAGAAACATCACCACAAAATAGATGAGTAACGGAATCGCTATCCGCACCACATCAAGCGGTATCCTGACGATATATTCACCCTTCAGAGAAAACATCACCATAATTGTAAATAGAAGCGCTATCAGCGTAATGGGACTGATACGCGGAATAAAGACCTTTTCATACCAGTCGCGGTTTACCAGTTTAATCAGACTGAATCTCGTAATCATACCGGCCAGGAATGGGATACCCAGGTAGATAAAAACGCTTTCGGCAATCTGGCGGATCGTAACATCAACCTCAACGCCTTTCAAACCAAACCAGCCGGGCAGAACCGTAATAAATATCCAGGCATAAATAGAATAAAATAACACCTGAAAGATGGAATTAAAGGCGACTAATCCGGCGGCATACTCGGTATCGCCCTTGGCCAGTTCGTTCCAGACTATCACCATTGCAATACAACGGGCCAGACCGATCATTATCAACCCGACCAGATACTCCGGATAACCGTGCAGGAATATGACCGCCAGCGTGAACATCAGAATAGGCCCAATCACCCAGTTCTGGATAAGCGATAACGTCAGCACTTTAATATTTTTGAAGACATCTCCTAACTCCTCGTATTTTACCTTAGCCAGAGGCGGATACATCATCAGGATTAATCCGATGGCAATCGGGATATTAGTCGTACCGGATTGAAATTGCTCCCAGAATTCAACAATACCACTAAATAAATATCCCATTCCGACGCCGAGCGCCATGGCGAGGAATATCCAGAGCGTCAGAAACCTATTTATAAAAGATAAGTTTTTATAAGATTCGTTATTCATATATCCAGGTAATAGAAAATTATTTAAACTTTGGCGGGACGAAAGATGGTTTAATCGGTAGCACTGAAAGCGCCACGACCTCACCGATGTTACCCCGATGTCCTCCAATGCTACGGATACGGGGGACTCCGCATTCCCGCCGAGGCGGGACATCGGAGTCTATCTGGGCAGGCATCGGAACACTCTACAAGCGGTTTCATAAGTCGTCCTGTGTCAACGACCGTAAAGGTCGTTGCCTACCCTGAATTCGTGCGGTAGACAACGAGTCCCGCTTTAGCGGGGCTCGTTGAT
>CAKKQI010000113.1 GCA_919901895.1 Candidatus Brocadiaceae bacterium
GCCGGATTGAACTTCGCAATTTTGGTGTCTTTATGGTAAAAAACCGCAAGGCCCGCAAAGCCAGGAACCCCAAAACCGGCGAACCGGTGATGGTTCCGGAGAGAAAAGTCGTTACTTTTAAACCGGGGCGGGTAATGATAGAAAAAATAAAATAAAAAATAGCGCCCTTGATTAGTATTATGGTCGTTAATAAATTTTTGAACAACTTTCTGTTCAGTAATTATAAACAATAATAAATTTCTTGTCTTCTGCTTTAATCACCGCATCAAAAAATCGCTCTTGGCCGGCCGGCGTATTAGCACACATCGGTGTAATAACAATATGATATTCACCCGGTTCTAAAATAACACGACCGATTTGTATCTGGCCCGGCAGGGTCCGCCAGCTTCGTTTATCCGATTGCTCTGAAGCCACCGAATAAATATTTGTCCCCAACCAGGTCAAGTTGGAAACAAGAGGGTTCCCTGATTTAGCGGCTTCTTGCCTTAATTTCCGGCCGGCAATATATTTGGTTATCGCCCGCGCGGTGGCTTTCGTAGAAATTCTCGTTATCCGATCGGCCAGATTCTTTTGAGCAATGGCGGCAATATCTTCTATTAAATAAGTTTGGCAATCATTAATCTTATCCCCGAAATGAATATTATAATAATTCGCTTTGGGATGACGGGCCACAAATTTCGGAAAAGCCACGCGGACTATTTCTCCTTCCCATTCTTTCCCTTCCGGAATAACCGCATCAATAAAATAATCTTCTTTAATCGGCGCCCGGCCATTAAAAACTAGGACAATCAACTCTCCTTTTAATCGCAAAGATTCTGACGACGGCCACTGTGTCCCGGAAAATTCACTTTGATATTTCTTGAATTCTTCGTCAAAATGCAATGCTTCCGTCGTTCTCAAAAGATCTTTATTCAAGTAAGGTAAAATCGGCGTACCGTAATTTTTGTGATATATCTGACTAATCTCGTAAGCTTTCCTGTATTCTATCAGGGCGTCGTTAATTTCTCCCCGCATCTCATAAAGAATACCGCTGAGATACCGGGCCAAAACATCGTCTTGGTAAACATTTTTTTCTTCATATTTGTCATTTAACAGATTCAGCTTATGATCTACTTTTCTGGCCTCCACCAGCGCCTCGTCGGGCTGATTTAAATAAATATAGTTTAAGGCCATCATAATATTTAACATGACTTTTTCGAAATCTTCTCCCTCGTAAGGATAAATATTATCGTTGGTCAACATTGAACCCAACCCCCGGGCCATACTTTTCCGGTAAAGTAATTCGATCGTATCTTCGGCTAAGGTTAAATATTCGTTGCTTTTTTTAAATTCACCGGCTAAATGAGTCGTCATTCCTTTATCCATATAATACAGGACGGCATTTAAATCTCCGTAACCTTCCCGGTTAGATTCAATGATCTGATCGGCATTTTTAAACCGGCCCGCCTCATAATAATCTTCCACTTGCCGGTAATGCGACGTAACCGAACCGCAACCGATCGCAAAACAACCCATCATTAATATTTGTAATAATTTTAACCGCATACTAATCTGAGAATTAAGACGAATGTTGATGATGTTGACCGGCCCGACATGAATCGGAAATGCACCGGCGGAATAGACCTTACGGGAAATTTTCTTTACTTTTCAATGACTTTGCGGTATTTTTTCTGCCCGAGCCAGACCTTGACATTTGTTTCAACATCAATCAATTCCAGGTCAACTTGATAAAAAACAACTTTTAGCCCTTCTTGGGAATCCAGAATAGTATTGATTGTTCCTTTTAACATATAATCGGCGCCTATTTCTTTTTTAAAATGTTTGATCGTTTCTGAATCGGAAAAATCAGCCTGATCGCTTCTTTCCTCCCGAACTTCCGACCTCTCTGATTTCGTCGCCACAAAAGTTACGCTTCCGGAATTCGTCAACTCTCGTTCCATGTCTTTAATAAACGTTTCTGTGTTAATATGTTCATGGCTTTTATTGAGAACGGTTCCGACGATGACCGTTGGATTTTTACTGTGTTTGCCGCGAAAATTAGCAACCCAAGGTTTGGCCAATGCGTCCTTAATCATTTCTTCAGCCACTAATTTTGAATCGGTATCATTCCAGCGGCCACTGAGATCTCTTGGTTTTTCCTGTCCCTCGCGATATATTTTTGGGCCGCCGCAAGCGGCGACCAAAAATATTAATAACAGCATCAGACCGATTACTCTTTTCATGTTTTCCCTCCATAAATTACATGCTTAAAATTTTATTTTATCCCTGTTCCAAGAAAAAGTCAACTAATTTCAAATTTCTAATCAATTATCCATCACCCCGCTTTAACGGGACGAAGAACAAAAATTCTCCAAACTTGCCTGTTCTAACGAAATTGCTTCCCCCGATAGACATCGGGATCGTCCCGCCTTGCGGGAACAGTTGGATGCGGAGAATTTGAAACAGTCTCATTATTCTTCTGCTATTATGAAAATCAAATTTGAAAACGTTAACAAACGTTACGGCAATTTAACCGGTGATTACGCGAAAACAGAATTAAGCGAACGGCCCTGTGCGGCCAACCAATTACTTAAAAATAAGAAAATATTGGCTTTAATCCGTCCGAAAAATATAATACTTATATCAGACGGCCACCTGAAAGGCCGGGTTGTCCATAATGAATTTTAAGGTGAACGTTGGTTGATAAAAATAAATATGGAATTTAATCGGTGTAATCTGATATAATCAGTAAAATCAGTTGTTAGGGGAGAAAATTTATGGACCTGAAAAAAATAGAAAAATCGGTTAGATTGTTTCTGGAAGGAATCGGCGAAAATCCGGCGCGGCCCGGTTTAAAAGAAACGCCTCAGCGTGTCGCCCGGATGTGCCAGGAACTTTATGCCGGACTCAAAAGCGACCCGAAACAGGAGATTAAGATTTTAACTGAACATAACTATGATGAAATCGTACTGGCCAAAGACATTCCTTTTTTTTCTATCTGCGAGCACCATCTTTTACCGTTTGTCGGTAAAGCCCATGTGGCTTATCTGCCGAACGGCTCGCGGGTAACCGGTATCAGCAAACTGGCCCGCGTCGTTGAGGTTCATTCCAAACGGCCGCAGGTTCAGGAAAGATTAACCACTGAGATTGCCGAAACAATCATGAAAGCGTTGAAACCAAAAGGGGTGATGGTGATAATTGAAGCGGAACATTTATGTATGGCAATCCGGGGAATAAAAAAACCAGGCACCAGAATTATTACGTCCGTCGTCCGCGGAATTTTCCGGCGCAACCCGACGACGCGGGCCGAAGCTATGTCACTGATCTACCGATAACAAAACTGGCATCGTAAATTTTTTACCCTTATCCCGATAATCATCGGGGCCGGAAAAAATTTATCCCACCTCATTATAAAGACGCTCGCGAAAACCCACTCCTAAATCCAGGGCCAATTGCCGACACTGTTTAATATCCAGCCCCGGATAAGTTACTGCCGTTATTTGAACCTGCGGGATATTCTCTCTGGCTTCTTTGATAAACTCAATTACCTTATGGAAGGTATCCGGCCCGAATTCCGGCCGGCAAATTTTTTGATACTGCTCCGCATTGCCGGCATTAAGACTGACCGTAACCGCATCAACCAAACCTTTTAATTCCGGACAGATAGAACGCTGATTAATAAGATTACCGTGCCCGTTGGTATTTAACCTGATAAAAATATTGTTTTTCTTTAAATAACGAGCCACTTCTTTAATTATTTCCAGCCGTAACGTCGGTTCGCCATAACCGCAGAATACGACTTCTTTATATTTGGTCCCGGTGTCCATCGGAATGGATTTAATAATTTCTTCTCCGGTCGGCTCCCCGGTTAATGAAAGATGATGACCTTTGACATAATCGGTAACATTGGTTATGCAAAAAGTGCAATCTGAAGTGCAACGGTCGGTAATATTAAGATAAAGTGAATTTCTGATATTATACGCAATCCGGCTCCGGAGCGGTGGTTCACCGATACCAAAAAGATTATAAGCATTCAGGCTGGTAATCCGATCAATATCGGCATAAGCCAATCCGTAAATATCCGCAAAAGTTTCAACGCAATAAGTCAGATAAGCCGGTTCATTACGCTGCCCACGTTTTGGCTGAGGAGATAAGAAAGGGCAATCCGTTTCTAAAAGTAAGTTTTCCGCTTTAATGCTTTTAGCCACTTCGCGTAACTGGGTAGCATTGGGAAAAGTAACCGGGCCTCCGATAGAAATCAAAAATCCCAATTTCAAATATTCTTGCGCTATTTCAGGGGAACCGGAAAAGCAATGAGCCACGCCCCGATAATATCGGGGCACGCTTTTTACTTTTGGTCCCATAGTTCGGCCTTGCTCACTACAAGTTATTTTTTTTATAATCTCCAGACATTTCTGATGGGCTTCCCGGCTGTGAATTACGACCGGCTTGTTTTTCCGGAACGCCGTTTCCAGTTGCCTGATAAATACTTTTTCCTGCACATCAGACGGACTAATATTCTTATAAAAATCAAGACCGATTTCACCGACCGCCACCACTTTATCCTGCTCCACCAATTTTTCGAATTCAGGCCAATCCGATTCTTTAATATTAGCCGCATCGTGGGGATGGATCCCGACGGTGGCGTAGATATTTTTATAACGGCGGGCCAACTCAACGGATTGACGACTGGTCTCCAAACTCGTTCCAACATTGACAAGATACTTTACGCCGGATTGTTCGGCCCGGATTAATACTTCAGGCAGGTCGTCTTTAAAATCAGGAAAGTTAAGATGGGTGTGGGTATC
>CAKKQI010000114.1 GCA_919901895.1 Candidatus Brocadiaceae bacterium
GCGTATAGAGGTCGAGTCTGCGTGTCGTAGAGGTCAAGTAGATAGCGTATAGAGGTCGAGTCTGCGTGTCGTAGAGGTCAAGTAGATGGCGTATAGAGGTCAAGTATCCGTGTCGTAGAGGTCAAGTATGCGTCAGGTAGAGGGCGAGTAGTCACGTTCTACTCCAGATTTACGACCCTACTCCTCCCCCCCTACTACCCTACCTACCCCCCCCTATGTTTGATTGAAAAATCAGATGGTTTTAATGGTCGTCCGTACGGGCTGGTTTTTAAGAAATTATTATCTTAACATTAAGAGAGTAAATAAGTTATAACTTGAGTTTGGCAAAAAAATGCATAATCTGGTCGACAACCCCGAATGCTTTCGGGGTGGCTACAAAGACGCGAGAAATCGTTACAAAAATGTGCGAAATTGTAGATCAAGCCAGGGCTTGACCCCGAAGGGACCGCGAAGCGAACCTACCATCGCTGACCGCGGCTGCGGGTAGGCGGGACGCCATAAGGGTGTTATCAGCCAAAGGACTGATCAGCCCCTGGCTGAGGCTTTTCCGCCAAAGGCGGATCCGCCTCTGGCGGACAGGACGAACCTTCATAAGCATCACGGGTGGCAAATATCTCCGGTAGATGAGCCAGTTCCAATATTATACGTTCTTAATTGAAAAATCATTATGAATAGCGGAAAACAGGCCGGTCTGGCTCTGATTATCGTCGTTTTAATCCTGAGCGCCTTGATGGTAGTCGCTACCCCTTTTATTATTTCCATGGTTTTTAAGGAAAAGATCGGGCGGGATACTTTCCATCAAGCCCAGACTGTTTACTCAGCCACCGGCGCCCGGAATTATGGCGTCGCTTCACTTTATCAAACGCATAATTTTTATGAGACTAATTCCAATGCCGCGGCTCCTTTTAATACTCCTGATTATGATACCCTTGACGAATTCAAAGTTGACTGGTCCGCCTCAGGCGGATATGGTCTTGATACCATGATGTCTTTAAATAATCCAAAAGATAAAATCTGGGACGTTAAAGTGCAGGATGAACAGGGAAAAATTAATCTCCGGACCGCCCCTCAACGGTTATTAGATAATTTAAAAAAACAACCACGTCTCCGATTGCCTGGAACAGTAATTAGTGACTTCATTACCGAATATTCCGGCCGGCCGGCTAACTGGATTGATGCACGTAATTTACGCGGGTATGCCAACCTGGAATTAATTGATGGGAATACGGTCACGACGCTGATGCTTGACGACAATCCGGCCGGGCCGCCCAGAGGGCGAGCCTCGCCTGAAGGCGGGACCGCTTTATATAATACTTCCGGCGCTCAAGTCCGTTTTTCTCTGGGAAATAATCTTTTTTTTGCCAATGTGATGCCGCTTAAACCCTGTCGTGAATGCGGCGGTTCCTACCCGATGCCGGTGGCCGACCATCAGGTCCATCGCCAGACTCCTTCTCCGGTGCGCGAACGAACGAGTGGAAGAATCTGGCTTCCCGCGGGTGTGAGTATTATGCTGGACCGGCTTGTCCCGGATGAGTTCCTGACACCATATACCGTAATTACCGTTGCACAGCGCCATCCAATTAATATTAATACCGCTTCCGAAGAAGTCTTACTGGCAACTCTGACCGGGGTAGGCAACCGTTTGGGAACCATTCGGCGGGTAATATCTGATGACCGCATTTCAGAGTCGGCCGCCCAAAATTTAGTCAAACAAATCCAACAGGCCCGACCGGTTAAAGAACCGTCCGAATATAAAAATATCCTGCAGAACAATCCGGCGCTTTCAAATACCCAGATAACCAACCTATTGCAAAACGGACTGGTGCCATACGTTGATTTTATTGACGAGACTTTTACGGAGACCGTTCCTTTTTGTTACCGTTCCTATGATAAATACACCCTTATTTCAACGGGGATTATTAATTATTTATCCGGGAACCAGGCCGCCCGTTCCACTTTCCGGGAAATAGTAGATGTCTCACCGCCCGGTCGCCTTCGGCGACTCCGTTGGGGGATAGAAAGCCAATCTGATTTTGACCGGACGTTTGCCGGTCTTAATGGTAATTCAGCGCGGTTTATTACCTTTCCGAATCTGACCGCTCTGGGACCGCTTGGTATTTTTAATTCGACACCCAGCCATTCGCGTGACCCCGAGACCGGGGAACTAAAATTGAGAACTCCGGTGGATAACCGCGGGCAGAACGTTATTTTATCAGAACATTTTTCCGATACGCACGAAGGAATGCTCTTATCAGGGCAACCTTTGACTTACGATCAAGGCGGAATTTTTATTTTTCCGAATAACTATGACGTTACGCCGGGCGGAGTTGAGATGTGGGTGAAATTTTCCGGCGGAACAACCGGTGTTTATTTTTTTGATATTAAACAACGCGAATATGAGAACCGGATTTCTTTGCAATATACCGGTGCTGAACTGATTCTGACGGCTTGTGATGCGACGGTGGAAAGAAAGGCCGCTCAAATTCGCGCCCCGGTAACTTTTGAGCGCGATACCTGGTATCACCTGGGGGCCTATTGGAAGGGGACCAAATATGCCCAGATGGCCCTGATGGTTGACGGCCAGGCGGTTGGTTCGTTTGCCCATTATGATGAAGCCAACCAGCGGATTCTGACCGAATTATCCGCTGACCTGACCGACCGGATTGTGATGACCGACCGGAATACGCCCGGATTAGTTGTCCCGGTACAGAGCACGGCCGGTTTCCCTAATAGCGGAGTAATTGAAATCGGAGATGAAGTAATTGAATACGACTCATTTACTAATCAGGGATTT
>CAKKQI010000115.1 GCA_919901895.1 Candidatus Brocadiaceae bacterium
CAAGCAGATGCCTTTGTCCACGTATTGTTTAACTTCCTTGAGTGTTTCTTCGGCGCTGGTTTGTCCTTCGTTGGCCACGCCGTCGGCGCAGAGAATCAGCCGGTTGATGCAGCCGCGCTGAAAGGACTTGTCCGCGAGTTGATAGCCCAGGCGCAGGCCTTCAGAGGCATTAGTGGAACCATCAGCGTGCAGAGCATCGATGGCGTCCAGGATTTCCTGCTTGGCTGAGATGCCCTTGTGCTCCATTAGGATGCGGCCCCGTGATTCATAAACGACGATACCGATGCGGTCGCCCTCGCGCAACTGGTCCACCAGCAGACGCAAACTTTTCTTGACCAGTTCCAGCCGGTCTTCCCGTTGCATAGAACCGGAGCAATCTATCACAAAGGTCAGGATAGCGTCCTTGCGGTCTTTAACGGATATCTCCTTGCCCTTAATCCCAATGCGCTGGAGAAAGCAATTCTTGCCGAACTTAGCCGGCGCAGCATCCAGATATATGGCAAAGGTATCATTGGCCGGCGGCTGGTAATTATAATCAAAGAAATTGACGAATTCCTCGGTCCGGACCGAGTCATTAACCGGCAGATTGCCATTTTTAAGATATGAACGAACCACCGTATATGAAGCCGTATCAACGTCAGTCGCGAAAGTGGAAAAATGGTCATCCTCGGTATCCACAAAAGGATTGACGCCGTAGTTCTTGAAAAAGGTGGCGTCATAGGGTTCGTCATTGACTATCTTTGACCCGCCGTGGGCTGGACCCTGATAACCACTTACTTTGTACAGGTTGTGCATCCCACCGGAACTACTGCCATATCTACCAGTTCCTCCACCGCCGCCGCCCACACCCATGGCATCATAAGTTTCATTCTGGCCACTCGGTAGTGCCCTCGAGAAATATATTATGGGTTCTTCAGTCGGAACAGACATATTAAGCATCACGTTTGATTCATTGCTGTCAGTCGGAACAGGTGATTTAAGAGTGGCTATCGGACTGTCTGGCCTTATATAAACGCTAGACACGGATTCCTCTTCCCGCAAGGCGTGGTCGGCAAAAATAAGCACCAGTATCAAAAGCAATGTAATATGGATGCCGATGGAAATCGTCCACCAAGGAGAGGCCCGAAACCTCTTGACCAGCGGCTGTATCTGCGCCCATCTTATTATCTTTTTCATACAGAACTCCTCCTTTCTTTAACAACGGATTTAACGGATTAATCAGATTTTATCCGTCCCGCCTGGGCGGGATCAGTTTAATCTGTTGTTATAACTCATCTGAATTCCGAAGCCACCATCCTGCGCCGATGGATTTCAATTTATTATTTTATCACTCTTGAAGCAACCGGACCAGGGCCGGCAAATTCTATCTTTTCTATCTTGATGTTCTTGCAGATATCCATCACACCCACCACCTTCTGCCAGGGCACCTGCGGGTCGGCATTGATATTAGCCGGCACGTCTAGTTTACCGAGCTTTTTATAATCATTGACGCTGGCCAGCAATACGCCCTGTAATTCACTGTCGCTGCTGATTGGCCTGGAACCAACCCGGATATTGGTCCGGCTGGTGATGGTATCCCAGAGCATACGAATACGGATGTCTTCTAGAGGCGGGGGAGGTCCATCGTCGGGACCTTTAGTCGTTGGCATCCACGATTCTATCTTGCCTTCCAGGGCTTTAAAATGGAAGGAGCACATGAAAAACAAGCAGAGGCAGAAAATCACATCCACCATAGGCACGATATTGATATCAACCGGGTTATCCGAACCCTCGCCGATATTTGTTGAACCGGCCATAAAAATCTCCTCAAGTAGGATTTCAGGTCTCTTTACATCCTCTGTCCCATCTAACTATTAAGAAAGCAAATGGCGTGCCAAAACCGGTGATTGACGCAGATTATTATTTATTCAATGCGTAACATCTTATTAATCAATAAGATAAGACAAATACCTTCAGCGGTAGTTTGCCAAGAACTATAAATACAACGCCTCTAAAAGTGTCTAAAGTGTAAAATAAACATTTACACTTTATTGCAGGGTGGGTAGGGGGACACTCTTTCTAACACTAATCAAATAAATATGATCGCAACAAATTATTCTTGGTGTTTTATAATTGAAGCGCTTTCAATTTCGGTTAAATAATTACACAGAATTGGGATTCTTCGCTACCATTTGACATATTGAATTGGTCGTGAATAACAGAAATGATTATATACTAAAAACTACATAATACACACCATGGCGTACACAACTTGCATAGACAATCCAAACCAAAAAATGGATCAGTCTGGCACGCCCATGGAGAATCCAAGACCCGGATGCAGTTTATCCCGTGATGTCCCGTGGGGACAAGATGGTAGATAATTGAAGCACTTTTAATTTCGCTCTATCAATCACCCCGATTGGTGGATTTTTTATTTGACTTTGTCAGATAATTTTATTATATTAAACTTATCACTATCAGTTAAAATATGAGGAGGAAGCATGCTAAAAATCATTGAAAGATTTATTACAGATAGGAATGGCGTTAAAAAAGCGGTCGTTTTAACTGTTTTAGAATACCGGAAATTATTGCAATTGATTGAAGATATGGAAGATGCCATTGACCTGGCGCGGGCGGCAAAGATAGACCGTCAATTTAGACCCTATGATGAAATCAGAAAAGAATTAATCGGGACACGAAAGATTAATGTATAAAATTCTGTTGTCATCAAAAGCGGAACGTGAATTAAAATCACTGCCATCTGAAATTATTACACGAATAGACTTCAAAATCCGACAACTCACGACTAATCCGAGACCGCCTCAAAGCACTAAATTAATAAGTAAAGAAAAACCCGGCTGGCGTATTAGAATGGGCGACTACCGAATACTTTACCAGATTGACGACGAGAAAAAATCAGTCTTTATTTACCGGATCAAACATCGTAGAGAAGTTTACCGTTTCGGTTAAATAATTACACAGAATTGGGATTCTTCACGGAGTTTACCCTGAGTGTCACGAGATTCTTCGATCGCTGGAGTTTATCCTGAGGCAGACGAGACCCTTCGCTCCGCTCAGGGTGACCTGTCTGCGTCCTGATCCGCCTTAGGGGCGGATCATCGGGACAGGCAGGCAATCTTTGCCGAAGGACTCCCTCAGAATGACAGGAAGCGAAGGGTTCAAAATGACAAAAAGGGGTTTTTAGACATGTTCCACATTCCGCCTCGGCGGGACCGGAAGGGGCGATTTGCGATGGTCATAGATTCGTCAGGCTCACTACAAGTCGGGACGCAATTTATCCCGCCTTTAGCGGAGCTGCGGCTCCGCAGGGCGGGGTTTTCGAAATCTGATAAAAAACTGTTACGCATTGTCCCACCCCTCTTCTTTAAGACATCTTTTAGGGGGTCACGATGTCCCCACCCCAGCCCTAACTTCACATAAGAAACTATTGACAAGCAAGATTAAAAGTTCTATTATAATATCTATGGACAAGAAACGAGCAATTAAATACTGGCTGAAATCTTCTGGAAATGACTGGCAGGTGGCAAATCACCTTTTCCAGAAGAGAGATTATTCTTATGCCTTATTTTTCGGACACCTGACTATCGAGAAAATTCTTAAAGCCCTATATATTGATCGGCACGTGTCGGTCCCACCTTATACTCATACTCTTAAATATCTGGTAGAAAAAATCCCTCTTCAGATAACTGATACACAGAAGAAACTTCTTGAGACAATTACTGACTTTAATATTGAAGCCAGATATTCTGATTATAAATTTACCTTCTGGAAACGATGTACCAAAGAATATACTAAAAAAATACCTATCCGAAATTGAGGAGATAAAAGAATGGTTGTTAAGTCAAATTCAGTTCTGAAAATAGTCAGAAAATATATTAGAGAATTAGAAAGGAACGGCTTTAAGATAACCAAGGCATTTCTTTTTGGTTCGTATGCCAAAGGTAGGGCTCATGAGTGGAGTGATATAGATATTGCCTTAGTTTCGCCCAACTTTAGTGGTAATAGGTTTAATGACCGCCAAAGAATTGTACCGTTGACCAGAAACATAGATAGTCGCATAGAACCAATGCCTTTTAGACCTAAAGATTTCAAAGATGACCCGGTAATGGCAGAAGAGATAAAAAAGACCGGCAAAAGAATATAAGGGAGGCGGGTAAGGGAGGCGGGACGCTCTTTCTAACATCAATTAAATCAATATGATAGCAATAAATTATTCTTAGTGTTTTACAATTGAAGCGCTTTCAATTTCGGTTAAATAATTACACAGAATTGGGATTCTTCGTTCAGAATGACAAAAAGAGGTTTTCAGGCCTGTTCCACATTCCGCCTCGGCGGGATAGAGCGTAGTTTTCTGAATTGTGGTTGTTAAGCCACTTCTTGACCACCTTGTCCTTGTCAAGCCAGTTCTTACCCACCTAAAATTGAGCAAATTGGGTTAAAATGAACCAACTATTTTTAAAAACAATCCGAAATGAATATTTAGAGTGATCACGGCGGTCAAACCAAAACTCAAATAATTGCGTTCAGCTGATTTTAGGCAACAATTCTTCTGTAGAAAAAACGAGCCAAGAGTTTTTCCTTATGGATTACGCCACGTCTTTTAACCGATAGGCATTCAGTAACCCCTCACCCATGATGATTCTTTCCACCGCACCTTTAATAACTTTGTCCGTCTTAGCCGGTTTATCCCGCGGCCGGTGAAAATAGCGGTCATCTACTACCCAGCCATCCAAGGATTCATGGAGGCGGTATTTGTTTAAAATTTTCTAAAAAGACCACCACTAAATTTAACTTTTATTTTGACAGGGCAAAAATAATTTGTTAAAATACGCTTTTTAAAACATAAAGAAGATGATACGATTACAGTGATTTTTAAGATAGATTACACAGATTACCTAAAAACAGTTTCGTCTTAGCGGAATCTGTGTAATCTTCCCCTAAAATCTGTATCCGCCGAAGGACGGATTCGTCCTATGGCGAATAATCATTAACATAGGAGGTCTAATTTGTCTACAAGAACTTATGAGGGATTGTTTCTGGTTGACCCGGCCCAGGCCGCTTCCGGTTGGGATAAAGTAATGGCTCACGTCCGGGAACTGTTGACCAAAGAAGGCGCGACTATTTTAAAAGAAAGCAAATGGGCGGAACGGCCGCTGGCGTATCCGATCAACGACCAGAAGCGCGGGACTTATATCTTAATATATTTTGAAGCCCCGCCGCTTAGTATTAGTAAAATTAAAACGGCTTGCCGGTTATCCGAAACCATCCTGCGTGAGATGATTCTGGTCCCCCCGAAAAAAACCATGGATAAACTACTTAATCCTAAAACAGAATCTAAACAACAGTTAGATAAAACGGTTCAAGAAAAACAAACTTAATTATAAATCTGTAGTTAGGTCCCTGCCAGGCGTCCCGCCAAAGGTAACAAGCAGGGAAAGGAGCGTGTGATGGCTACTTTAAATAAGGTTTTCTTAATGGGTAACTTAACCCGCGACCCGGAATTACGCTACACGCCGGACGGTACGCCGGTCTGCAGTTTTGGATTAGCGGTTAACCGTTTTTATACTACGGCCGGCGGCGAAAAAAAACAAGACGCGATTTTTGTGGATATTACCGTCTGGCGCAAACAGGCGGAAAATTGCGCTGAATATTTAAAAAAAGGCCGTCCGGTTATGGTTGAAGGCCGGCTGGAAATGGATACCTGGGAAGGCAAAGACGGGCAGAAACGCTCCAAACTGCGCGTGGTGGCCGTTAATGTCCAGTTTATGGGCGCCCGGCCAACCGGAGAAGAAACTCCGGCGGCCTTAGGCGGAGCGACCCGGGAAAAAATGACTCCGACTGACTTGTCCTCCGCCTTAGGCGGATCAGGCGGAGGAAAAACAGACAGCGCAGACGAAGCACATGGACACGCACCGGAAGAACAGGAAGAAGATATTCCGTTTTAAATATATGATTACACCGATTTTAGAATAGTGATTATTCGCCATAGGACGAATCCGTCCTTCGGCGGACACAGATTATCAGGAACTAAATCCGTGAAATCCGTTGTAATCTGTGTAATCCGTGGTTAGAGGAGACAATATGATTACAGTGATTCTTAGAATAGATTACACAGATTCCCGACGCTGATTTTATCTGTGTAATCTGTTTTTTAATCAGTGTAATCATAACAACATAGGAGACAATAATTATGCGCATGCAAAGACAGTCAAAATTCAGACTGATTATTAAACACTGCCGGTTATGCCAGCAGAGTATGGAAACGGTTGATTACAAAGATATCCAAACACTTCAAAGATTCTGCACCCAGCACGGAAAGATTATTTCGCGCAAACGTTCCGGGGCCTGCGCCAAGCATCAGCGGATGATCACCAGCGCCATTAAATACGCCCGCTTTATGGCGTTATTACCTTATGTGAGTTAATGTTAATTATTTAGCGGTGTCATCAGTGATTAGGAGATAAAATTATGAAAGAAATTCTACTCTGGCAGGATGTGGATAAATTAGGTAAGCGGGGCGAAGTGGTTAAGGTCGCCGCCGGTTATGCCCGCAATTTTCTTTTCCCCAAGAAATTAGCTACTGCTGTAACTCCGCAAAATCTTAAAGAACTGGAATACGAAAAAAAACGCGTTGTGAAAAAAGAAGAAAAGACCAAAATCGACCAGAAACAGATGGCTGAAGCAATTGAAAAAATTTCCTGCACCATTGAAGTTAAAGCCAACCAGGACGGAACGCTTTTCGGCTCGGTCACCCCGCAATTGATTATTGATGCACTGAAACGCGAAGGCATCGCCAATCTTACTCCCCAGATGATTGAACTGGAAGCGCCGGTTAAAGAATTGGGGGTTTACCGCGCCACGGTCCGCCTGCACCCGGAAATCGCCGCCACCTGCCGGATCTGGGTGGTGGAAGAATCGGATAAAACCTAAACACGAAAGCCCGAAAATACGAAAAAGCGAAAACTATAAAGCAGAAAAAAATATTAACAGCGTTTATGCCGACCGCCATACAAAATAATAAACAGGCCCTGGCCGAATACCAACCGCCGCATGACCTGGAAGCTGAAGTATCCTTACTTGGCTCGGTCATATTGGATAATTCGGTGTTAGGTGAAGTTTACGGGCTGGTCAAAAAAGAATAT
>CAKKQI010000116.1 GCA_919901895.1 Candidatus Brocadiaceae bacterium
TAGCATTAGTTCCAGGGGATTAATCGGCAACTCCAGAGTTCCCTGAGGGGTGGAACGGCCTTTAAAACCCAGAGGAGAAGTGGGCGTGTACTGGCCGGCGGTTAATCCGTAAACACGATTATTGTGAATAATCATCGTAATGTCAATATTCCGCTTAGCCGCAAAAATTAAATGCTCCAATCCTTCGCCGTAAGTATCACCGTCGCCGGCGAAACCAATTACCTTTAACGCCGGATTAGCTAACTTAATTCCTTCGGCCGCCGGCGTAACCCGTCCGTGAATGGAATAAAAACTATTGACATTAATGTAATCAACGATTTTGGCATGACAACCAATCCCGGTAACCAGAACAACATTTTCCAGAGGGAATCCTTCTTCGGCTAATCCCTTCAGAACTGCCTTGACCGAGTTCAAAATGGCAAAATTACCGCAACCAGGACACCAGGTGTTCTGGGCGCCGGTTTCTAATTTTATTTGGCTCATGGTATTTTCATTTCGCCTTCATTAATATCTTTTTATGCACGGATTCTTCCAACTCTTCCAACCCAAACGCTCTGCCGTCGTATTTTAATATTTTCTCGTCAACGCGAAAGTTGTAAGTATTAAGCAAGCGAGCGAGTTGGCCGGTGGCATTATTTTCCACGCAGATGACCTGTTCAATCCCTTTCAGGGCCGATTTAAACTGCGCGGCCGGAAATGGATTTAAAACAACCGGTTGAATTACTTTCAAACCCAATCTCACCCCAACTTCCACACAAACTCCCTTATTAGACCCCCAGCAAACCAGCGCTTGTTTTGATTCTTTATTACCATAAACACCGACCGCCGGATATGTTTCTAATTCTTCAGCCAGAAAAACTCCTTTGCGCAAACGTTTGTCATTCATCTGCTTTGTTTTCTGCGGATCTTCAGCGGTGATACCGGATTCATCATGTTCGTAACTGTTTATTTTTATCACGGCTTCTTTATCAGGAACAAAAGCTAGAGGAGAAACGCCGTCGGGCGTATCGGAATACCTCTGATAAGGCTGTTTTCTATCCCACAAAACCGGGGTTTCCTCTTTAACCTCGGGGACAGAAGTAAGATCAAAACTATATGTTCCTTCGCTTAAGGTTTTATCCATCAGGATAAGCGATGGAATCTGGTATTTCCAGGCCAGATTCAGGGCCAGGGCGGACCAGAAATAAGACTCTTCGGCATCGCCGGGGGCAACTACTAAACGAGTAAAATCTCCCTGGCCGGCATTTAAAACAAAATGCAAATCTCCCTGGGCGGTGTAGGTCGGTAAGCCGGTACTGGGCCCGGGCCGCTGGGAAACCACCAGCACCACCGGCAACTCCGCCATTCCCGCAAAACTTAATCCTTCGGTCATCAAACAAAACCCCCCGCCCGAAGTCCCCACCGCCGTTTTTTCGCCGGCATAAGAAAAACCCAACGCCATCAGGATAACTCCGATTTCACTCTCCGGATGAATCACCTTTAAACCAAAATCATCAGCCGCCTGGGCCAGAAAATGAAGAATACTTGAGGCAGGCGTCATCGGATAAGCGATATAAGTTTTAAGACCGGCTTTAATCAAACCAAGACTAAGCGCTTCATTACCGGTCAGCAGCGGCATAGGCGGCTGTTCAAACGATTTTATTTTTAATAATTCTCTGGCGCCTTCATAACCACGGCTGGCTAATTTTAAGTTTAACTCGGTTTCTTTGGAAATATTTTTACGAAAGACACCTTCTAAAATATTCCACGGCAGTCCAACGGCTTGAGCCAACCCGCCGATCAGACACGAATTCCGGGTAATCGCCGGCGCGTTTTCTTCCTTGATTATTTTCCCAAGCGGTAGACCGATAATTTGAGTTGATACACCAGATAAGTTTTTTACGGTATCGGAATCATAAATAATAAAAGTATTATCTTTGAACCGGTGTTTATGAAAATCAAGACAGTCCTGATTTAAAGCCAGCAGGCAATCTATTTTATCCAGATGGACGGCGATTTTATCAGAAGCGGCCCTGATAATGGAAAAATTATGGCCGCCGCGGATAAGTGAAGGGTAATCCGTGTAAGTGTATAACCGGTAACCGAGTTGATTTAAAAGCCGGGCGATGAGTAAGCTCGCCTGATTGATACCATCGCCGGCTTTTCCACCAATCAGCACGGAAAAATTATCTTCCATATATGATGTAACGGAGTTTACGGTCCCACGTGAACAGCCCGATCACCCTGATAAATTTGTCTCAGTTCTTTTACCTTATGACCGGCGGTGATTAAATCCAATTCGTTTTTCAAGAGGTAATAATGACTATTTTCCACCTTGGCCAGATATGTTAACAAAAGCCAGCCCTGGGTATCATTGATTTGCCGGGAAAACCGGAGGTAAAATTTTTCAGCCGCCTGTTCGGCCTTCATTGCGTATTTAAGCAAAACCGAAACGCTAATTTTCCCTTTCGGCGGAATAATCGGTTCAGGCGTTGTTGAAATACGCGGTTTGATTAACTGAACTTCCGGAAATTTTTGACGGTACAGGGTGGTTAGAATCCGCTGATGCCTTTTTTCTTCGTTAACCAGGAATTTTAGTTTATCCCTTAAAGAAGGAAACGGCACCAGACGTATTATTTTTTGATAATAGCCGGCCGCCGCCTGTTCAGCCCTGATGGCGATACCTAATATTTCAAGCGATGTAAACCCTGTTTGATTTTTCATTTGTTTAACAAAAACCTATGTCGTAGCGTTGGACTTTATGTCCAACCTGCCTTATAATAAATTTTCTGTTAAAGAAGACAGAGCGGGAGATAAACTCCCGCTCTACTACCCGCAAATTAAATTGTTATAATAATATCCAGGGTTTAGGCGCCCACAAAATCAGCGACTTTACCGACCAAATCTTTACCCGGAGTCAATGTTTTTTTACCAGTGGTCCACTTAGCCGGACAGACCTGGGCCGGATACTCCCGAACGTGTTTAAACGCCTTAAATTTTCTCAAAAGTTCATCCGAGTTTCGCCCAACCGGGAAATAATTAACTTCGGAAGCCACCAGTTTGCCATCCGGATCAATAATAAAAGCCCCTCTTAACGCCAGGCCGCTGGCCGCATCATAAACCCCAAAAGTTTGGGAAATAAGATGGGTGGAATCGGAACACATCGGATATTT
>CAKKQI010000117.1 GCA_919901895.1 Candidatus Brocadiaceae bacterium
AATTGTATCAACAACTTTTTTTTCGGTAATGGCGTTCCCGATTTGCACGGCGCTGCCGGAAACAACCTCGGAACTGGCCGTCAATTCCAACGAGGCAAAGGTTACGCCGTGAATGCCGTCACGTCCGGTTCGGCCGCCGACCAGAACAATCAGGTCTCCGCTCTGAGAATGTTTAAAACATTTATTCCGCGGCATCAGGCCGATATTACCGCAATAAACCAACGGGTTAGCCGTATAACGTTCGTCAAAATAGACAGCGCCATTGGCCGTCGGAATGCCCATCCGGTTGCCATAATCGCGGACGCCGCTGACGACACCCTTTAAAATACGCTTAGGATGTAATACGCCGGGCGGTAATTTGCGAGGAGATAAGTCGGGTAAGCCGAAACAAAAAATATCGGTATTAAGAACCGGCTTGGCGCCCAACCCGCATCCGAGAGAATCACGAATGACTCCGCCGATACCGGTTCCGGCTCCGCCGTATGGTTCAATGGCCGAGGGATGATTATGCGTCTCCACCTTGAAACAAACGGCATTATTTTTATCAAACTCAATAATACCGGCGTTGTCTTTAAAAACCGAAATGCACCACGGACAAGCCAGTTCGTTAGTTACTTTCATTACGGTCTGGCGCAAAAGATTATCAATCTTTTCCGTTTGCGGACGACCGGCTTCATCTATTTCCGTATATTCAATCAATCCCATTAATGTTTTATGTTTACAGTGTTCGGACCAGGTCTGGGCAATGGTTTCTAATTCAATATCAGTCGGATTTCGTTTCTGGCCGGTAAAATAATCCTTAACGGTCTGCATTTCTTTTAAATCAAGAGCCAGTTGATGCGCCTGGCTTAATTTCACCAAACCTTCATCATCAAGGTCCAGAAGCGGCACCCGCACTAGATTAAAAGAATAAGGCAGTCCTTCGTAAATTTTATCAACCCGGTGGTCGTTTAAAAAAAACTGGTCAATCACTTCATTAGCCAGTATTTTCCTGGAAATCTGGGCTAGGTCTTTTTTAGAAGGTCGGCCGGAGAGGATAAATTTACGTCCGGTGCGAACGGCCTTAACTTTAAAACCTAAGTCTTTAATCGATTGAATCGTGCTGGCTTCAACCGGGTCGATTACGCCGGGTTTATGGAAAACACTCACGATATTGGCATAAGAATGTTTGGAGCGTGACAAATGAAGCGGCCCCTGAAAAGAATAGTCATTAAGAATCGGATCGGCCAGGATTGAGCGGCTGACGATTTCTATTTCAGGTTCGCCTAATTCACCGTCAA
>CAKKQI010000118.1:0-4040 GCA_919901895.1 Candidatus Brocadiaceae bacterium
AAACTGCATTAGAATTACTCCAGAAACAAAAAAAATATCTACTATTAGATATCGGAACCGGCTCCGGTAATATCGCAATTTCGTTAGCCCGCTTATCACCAAATAAAAAATTAAAAATCTTTGCTTCAGATATTTCCGCCGGCGCTCTTAAGGTCGCCCGGACCAACGCTTGCTTTCATAAAGTCAGCCGTTTAATTAAATTCTGCCGGGGTAATTTATTCCGGGCTTTTAACAGATTTAATCTTCATGAAAAAGTTGATTTGATTGTCTCTAATCCCCCCTATATATCTAACCGGGAACGCAAGAATCTGCCTTTGGACGTCCGGAAATATGAACCACCAGCCGCTCTTTATGTCCCGACCGGAAGCCGGGGAACATTTTTTCATAAACAAATCATTACTGAATCAACGAGATATCTTAAACCGGGCGGCTATCTGGTAATGGAAATAGGAATTGGCCAGGCGCCGGAACTGAAAGAATTTCTTGAAAAAATCGGTTATTTTGATATGATAATTTTTTTATCTGATTATAACAGTATCCCAAGGGTTGTCGTAACCAGATGCTCCGGTAATTCCGAACTTTAATCGACTCTGAAGAGTTGAGTTACAATCAAAAATAAATTTTCATAAAAATTTTGAAGAGAAAATTTTTATAATGGACAAATTTCTTGTTACCGGCGGTCAGGAATTAAAAGGTTCGGTTACCATCAGCGGCTCAAAAAATGCGGCCCTGCCGATTATGGCTGCGACCATTTTATCTGAAGGTAAAAACATCATCAAAGGGGTTCCCCGCCTGCGTGATGTTGATACGATGGCCCAGATACTAACCGAACTCGGAGTCAGGGTTACCCGTCTACCTAACGGCGATATTGAAACAGAAGTAAAAAATGAATCAGAG
Organism: Candidatus Brocadiaceae bacterium; assembly: GCA_919901895.1. GTDB lineage: Bacteria > Planctomycetota > MHYJ01 > JACQXL01 > CAKKQI01 > CAKKQI01. The sequence goes on from CAKKQI010000118.1 coordinate 898, forward strand.
TCTCTGGCCCGATATGAACTGGTTAAAACCATGCGGGCTTCCATCTGTGTTTTGGGACCGTTGATGGCCAAACGAAAAACTGCCCGCGTTTCTTTACCGGGCGGGTGCGTCATCGGTGTCCGACCGGTTGATTTACACGAAAAAGGATTGCAGTTACTGGGCGCAAATCTGGTCTCGGAACACGGTTATATTATTGGTAAAACAAAAAAACTTATCGGCACGGAAATTTACCTGGGCGGCGCTTTTGGGTCAACCGTAACCGGCACAGATAACGTCCTGATGGCCGCCACCCTGGCTGAAGGACGAACCGTGGTTGATAACGCCGCCTGTGAACCGGAAGTGCAGGACCTGGCGGTTTTCTTAACCAAAATGGGCGCTAAAATCAGCGGTATCGGTACACCCCGCCTGATAATTGACGGCGTCAAATCGCTTAAAGGAACCACTCATACCATTATCCCGGACCGGATTGAAGCCGGAACATTCATCATCGCCGGCGCAATCACCGGAAGCCGAATAACCGTTAAAAATTGCCGGCTGGAACATCTTTCTGCGCTGGTTGATAAACTCAGAGATATCGGTCTTACCCTAAATAAGAATTCCGAAACCGAATGCACTGTTTTACCAGGTAAAAAATTTAATCCGGTTGATATCTCCACTTTGCCTTACCCCGGATTCCCCACCGATCTGCAAGCACAGATGATGGCCTTGTTAAGTTTAGCCGATGGTATCAGCGTGATTACGGAAAAGATATATCCGGACCGGTTTATGCACGTGGCGGAACTGAACCGGCTGGGGGCGCAGATCAGGAAGGAAGGTCCTTATGCCATTATTAAAGGTGTGCCAAAGTTATCCGGTGCGCCGGTGATGGCTTCCGACTTGCGGGCCAGCGCGGCGATGGTCGTAGCCGGCCTGGCCGCCGAAGGAACCACCGAAATCCACCGCGTTTACCACATTGACCGGGGCTATGAAAAAATAGAAGAAAAATTAAAAAAATTAGGCGCCAAAATAAAACGGGTATCGGATAAGGAAACAGCCACTGGTGACGAATAAGAAAATGATTTGTGTTAATTCGTGTGGAATTAGTGCGGATTCGTGTTAATAAAAAAATATGTTTGACGGACTGGCCGAAAATTTACAGAATATTTTCCGCAAACTCAGCGGACGCGGACACCTGACCGAAAAAAACATCCAGGACGGGCTGCGTGAAGTACGCCTGGCCCTACTGCAGGCCGATGTTAACTTTAAAGTCGTCAAAGATTTTATTGACCGGGTAACCCAACGAGCAATCGGGCAAGACGTGATCAAAAGTATCACGCCGGCCCAGCAGATTATTAAAATCGTCCATGATGAAATGACAGCCCTGATGGGGCCGCCGGACTGTTCTATCCAGTTTAATTCAACCGGACCAACTGTGATTATGATGCTCGGCCTGCAGGGCAGCGGAAAAACAACCGCCTGCGCCAAACTGGCTCAATATCTGGTAAAAAAAGCGCGTCATCCCCTACTGGTCGCGGCCGATATCCAGCGCCCCGCCGCGGTAGAACAGTTGAAAATTTTGGGGAAACAGATTAATATTCCGGTTTATTCCGAAGAAATGGCGCCCCCGCCGCGCATTGGCGAACGGGCCTTGAAATTTGCTTCTGATAACGGCCGTGATGTCGTTATCATTGATACCGCCGGCCGGTTACATATTGACCAGCCGTTGATGAACGAATTAAAAGAAATCAAGCAGCGGGTTAATCCTCATCATTTATGGCTGGTAGCCGATGCAATGACCGGCCAGGATGCGGTCAAAAGCGCCGGTGAATTTGATGCTCAACTATCTATTAACGGGGTGATTTTAACCAAATTAGACGGCGATACCAGAGGCGGAGCCGCCCTTTCCATTAAAGCCGTCACCGGTAAACCGATTAAATTCGTCGGAATCGGCGAAAAAATCAGCGATTTTGAAGAATTTCATCCGGACCGGATGTCCTCCCGAATCCTGGGAATGGGCGATATTATTTCGCTGGTGGAAAAAGCCCAGCAGACCGTTGATCTGGCCGAAGCCCAAAAACTGGAAGAAAAATTAAGAAAAAACGAATTTAATCTACAGGATTTACTCAACCAGTTAAAACAACTCAAAAAAATGGGGCCACTTAAAGACCTGCTGGCGATGATACCAGGTCTCGGCGGTGCGGCTAAAGATGTGGATGAAAAAGAATTTAAAGGAATGGAAGCAATTATTTTCTCGATGACGCCGGTTGAACGAAATAATCCGGAAATTCTTGACGGCCGCCGGCGCCAGCGAATTGCCCGGGGCAGCGGCACTTCGGTTGCCCAGATTAACACCCTCTTGAAACAGTTTAAAGAAATGAAAAATATGATGAAAAATATGGGAAAAATGGGTAAAATAAACAACTTAATGGGTAAATTTATGCGGGGCTAAAAAAACATCTGTCTTAGTTTCTAATAATCTGTGTAATCAATGCTTAATAATCAGTATAATCTGTAATTAGAGAAAGGAGAATTATGGTAAGAATTAGATTAACCAGGACCGGACGGAAAAATTTACCTCTTTTCCGGATTGGGGTTTTTGATAGCCGGACCAGACGTGATGGTCGCTCTATTGAAAATCTGGGCACCTATAACCCGCGGGCGGATGAAGAGGCAAAAAAAATAGTCTTAAAAAAAGACCGGCTGGATTACTGGCTCGGCCACGGAGCCCAATTAACTCCGTCCCTGGAATCAATTTTCAAAAAGACAAAAACGTTAGGCTAGTTTTGTTAAAATCATATAATGAGCATTCAAACTATCCGGTGGGTCGGCGGCATAAACGGTTATTTGAAAATTATTGACCAGACATCCATCCCGCATAAATTCCACTATCTCATCTGCCGTGACTGGCGCAGCGTTTTTAACGCTATCCGGAAATTGCAGGTTCGTGGAGCGCCGGCTATCGGAATTGCCGCGGCTTACGGACTGGTATTAGGTATTAGCCGCAGCAAGAATGCTCATAAATTTTTAGACGAATTAATACGAATTAAGAAAAAACTTTCTAGCGCCAGACCAACGGCGGTTAATCTTAGCTGGGCGCTGGAACGGATGTACCAAACGACCCGACAAAATTTTCACCACCCCTTACCGCTTGTCAAAAAAATACT
>CAKKQI010000118.1:4050-5888 GCA_919901895.1 Candidatus Brocadiaceae bacterium
AAACAGGTTTGCCAAATGCTGGGCCGTTATGGAAACACTTTAATCAAAAATGGAGATAGGATACTTACTTATTGTAATGCCGGCGCGTTAGCCACGGGCGGTTGCGGCACGGCCTTAGCCGCCCTGTATCAGGCAAAAAAACAGGGCAAAAAATTCCGCGTTTACGCCCCGGAAACCAGGCCTTTTCTGCAGGGCGCCCGCCTGACGGCCTGGGAGCTAATCCGGTCCGGGATTGACGTCACCTTATTATGCGATAATATGATTGCCCGGCTGATGCAAGAAAAAAAAGTTGATTGTGTGATCGTTGGCGCCGACCGCGTGGTGGCTAACGGCGATGCGGCTAATAAAATCGGCACTTACGGAATTGCTTTGCTGGCCCGCACCCATAAAATACCCTTTTATGTCGTTATTCCAACTTCAAGTCTTGACCTGAATCTTTCCAGCGGCCAAGAAATACCGATTGAATACCGCCCGCCGGCTGAAGTTACGCATTTTTGCGGACGGCGCATCGCGCCTGATAAAGTAAAAGTTTATAATCCGTCCTTTGATGTTACCCCGGCCCGTTATATTACGGCGATTGTTACCGAATACGGGATTATCAAACCGCCTTATCGGAAAAACTTAAATTTAATTAAAAAAAGAGGAGGGTTATAGAATGCTGGATAAAAAAATGTACTTTATCAAAGAGCGGGTCGGTTTTGTAAAACTTACGGATACCTATGATATTTTGGACCCGGAATCAAAACAACCGCTGGGCGTGGCCAAAGAAGAAATCGGCGCGTTCTTTAAATTATTACGGCTGATTATTAATAAAACATTATTGCCCACTACGGTAAATGTTTATGAAACAAACCAGACCCAACCGGTTTTATCAATACGCAAAGGCGGCCTTTTTACTTCTAAAGTTTCGGTAATGGATAAAAACGGAACTAAAATCGGCTATTTTAAAGCAAAATTATTCGCGATCGGCGGCGGGTTCTGGGTTTATAATACACAAGGACAACAGGTGGCCGAAATCAAAGGTGATTGGAAAGGCTGGAATTTTAAATTTCTCGGACCGAACAATACGGAATTAGGCACGGTTACCAAAAAATGGGCCGGAATCGGCAAGGAACTTTTTACGTCAGCCGATAATTATATCATCTCAATCAATGACACGGTAAAAGAACAATCTCTTACGAATACGCTTCTGCTGGCGGCCGGACTGGCGATTGATATTGTTTATAAAGAAAAATCGTAACCGCTTGTTACTGATTACTTTCTTTGGTATAAAGATACCCCATCTGTTTAAGGGCATTAATCCGGCTGGGCATTGGGGGGTGGGTAGATAAAAGATTTGCCCAGAATCCTTCGCGGCTGGTGAACGACCGGCCTAAAGGGTCGGCGATACAAAGGTGAGCGATCCCGCGCCGGACAGATTTGGTGGGCGCCGCGGATTTTTCTATTTTTTCTAATGCGTTCGCCAGAGCCAGAGGATTACGAATCAGTTCGGCGCCTGAGGCATCGGCCAGATATTCCCGCCGACGCGATATCGCCATTGCCATTATCTGGGCAATGATAGGCGCGATGATTACCAGAAGTAACCACATGATAAAGAAAAACACGGCTCCCCCGCCGCCTTTCTTGGAGGAACGACTCCGGCCCATTGAACGCATCGCCCGCGCTGACCAGTCCGACAATAAGACAATCGCCCCCACTAATGCCGCAATCAGAGTCATCAACCGAATATCATAATTTCGGATATGGCTCATCTCGTGGCTGACCACTCCCTGCAACTCATCCCGGTTAAGTTTGTCCAGCAATCCTTCGGTAATGGCCATACTGGCGTGGGCCGGGTC
>CAKKQI010000119.1 GCA_919901895.1 Candidatus Brocadiaceae bacterium
CAGCGGCAATATATTCGGCCAGTTCCACCACATGGGTAATGGTTCCGCCGTCGGTTCCGCCTGAAAGCAAGACCATATCCGGCCGGAGTTGCCTGATGCGTTCTATTTTTTCGTAGGGAAGGCGTCCGTCATTGGAAGCCAGGACATCCATAACAATGGCGCCGGCTCCGAGAGCCGCGCGCTGGGCGCTTTCGGCGGTCATTGACTTAACCGCACCGGCCACCATCATCTGCAACCCGCCGCCCGCACTGCTGGTGGAAACATAGATGTCAACTCCCCGATTACCTTCATTAGGGTAAATAATGTTATCGCCGTCCAGTATCTTCCGACCGGAAAGTTCTTCCACTTCAGAAATGGCATTAAGAACGCCTTTAGTCACGTCTTCAAACGGCGCTTCAACCGTGGTGGGCGCTTCGCCCCGATAGGTCTGGCGGTACTCCTCACCCACCTTTTCTATCAAAATGGCTTTGGTAGTCGTACTGCCGCAATCAGTCGCGATGATAACGTTTAAATCTTTCATATATAAAGAAGTCCAGCAGTCTAATAGTCCAGCAGTCCAGCAGTTCAACAGACCAACAGACCAGCAGGCCAGGAGACCAAGAATTTAGTTTCCTTGTTGAACTTTAGAAATTAAACTAGTTAACATCTTTTCTATTTCTTCTAAAACTGCTTTACGTTTAGTTACAATTTCGATAGAAAGATATTTAAGCCGGCCGCATTTATGATACCAATTATGGCTTTCATTGGTTTCTCCACGGGAAATACCAAGACGATAAGCAAAATCACCTCGATTTCTTCGTCCAAATCCTTCAGCGATATTAGCACTAATTGATCCGGCGGCTCTGATTAGTTGATCAATAATAACCCGGGCGGCTTGAGTATGGGGAAAAAGTTCTATATCAGAAATTAAATCTACGAATAAATCATCCGCTTTCCGCCAGACGAATAAATCCATATATGACTTTATTCGCGGAGAAGTTTTATAATTACCCTTTGGTTCTTTTACGGTATTTATCATATCAAAATTAACCAATATTTTATCCCAATCATTCAGATCTTTTATATCATCATACTTTCTTTTACATTTTTCCATTAGATTGCTCCCTTCTTACCGCTGGCCTGTTTGACTGCTGGACTTCTATACTGCTGGACTCTTATCCTCCCGCTCCGTCTCCTTGCGCTCAATTAATTCTATCAGTATATCAATACTTTTCCTTTTTTCAAATATTCGTGAAAGTAATTCAAACTCTTTAGTATTAACCAGGAGCCCCAAAATCGGCTGGAAGAAGGTCATCGCCTGGCTGCCGATAAAATTAAGCGGCCGGACCGATTCCAGGAACATTATGGCCGGGGTGGCCATCTGGCGCCGGGCCACCATAACCGCCACTTTTTCTAATAAAGCCAGTTCTTCCTGAGAAAAATTCGCGTCCGATTCCACCGCAAAGGCGTTTTTCAGCGCGTCCATAAAACTTTTCTTTTCTTCAAGCATATATGCCGTTACAATTAAATTTCTTTATTAATGTTTCAGCCAAAGGACTGATTCGTCCTCTGGCGTCAGCCGTAGGACTGATCCGCCTCTGGCGGAAAAAAAGGCAATGCCAATTTTCCTTTGTTTATAATAGTAGGCTGAACTACCGACCCATAAATAATGAGTCCTTTTCAGGTAGCGAAATCCCGACCTTTCGGGGTCGTATCGGCATATTTAACACGAATTATTCGTGTTTTATCTTTGCCTCAATAAATTTTAAGACCGGCTCCCGATCGTCGCCCAAAAGCAGATAAATTCCCCGAAAATTTTCCAGCCGGTTTTTTTCAGAAAAAGGGCTTAAAAGCACTCCATTTTTATCCGGATAAAAACTTTTAAACACAGCCCAGTTTCTGACGGTTTTGCCTAAAGGACCGCTGACCTTAATTTCTGATTCGGTAAAAACATAACTGGTCGGCAGGAAAAATTTCAGCAAAGACACCGCCAACAACACCGCTGAAACAAAAACAAAAACAATATTTTCAAAAGCCAGGTAAACCAAAACAAGCAATAAGACCAAAAACAAGACCAGTAAAACCGAATTAGTCGGATTTTTTTTCAACGGATGGACCGACCATTCTATCCCCGCCTTCAGCGGAACAATCCGGTCGGAAAGTTCTTTAATTTCTTCTGTCATATTAAAATACTTGCGTATTATATTTGATAGGTCGTTACTGTCAAGGAAAATCTGCCTTCGGCGGAGGATTAACTTAGGCTAAAGCCTAACATCCAGTCTTTCCTTGATGCCAGACTTTAGTCTGGGGGCTTTAATATAATTTCCTATTCGCCAAAGGACGAATCAGTCCTGTGGCTGATGCTATCAAGAAAAATGGCGTTTAAAAACAGGCGATTATTTTTCGGAAATAAGAAACCGGCAACTGGTCCGGTTTCAGACGGGAAAAATACGGAATGACACCCAGGCAGGGAACGCCGGCAATTTTTTGAATAGCGCTCGGAGCTAATTTTTCGGCCAGACCGATTTTGCCCGGACGGTCGTAATTCACAATAAACCCTTTTATCTTTAATCCCCTGGCCCGGGCGTATTGAATAGTCAATAACGTATGATTAATTGTCCCCAGCGAAGGGCGGATTACAATAATCAGCGGCAAATCCATTTCCTTAACCAGATCAGCCACAAAATAATTGTCCTTAATCGGCACCATCAACCCGCCAATCCCTTCCACCAGTAAAATTTCGTGCCTTTTTTTCAGTTCCCGGTAAGCCGACCAGATTTTATTTAAATTAATTTTTCTCCGTGATAATTTAGCGGCTAAATTTGGCGCCAGAGGTTGTTTTAAGCAGATTGGATTAATTAAATTTATGGGGTCTTTGAGGCCAGTTGCTTTTATCAGAAATTTCACATCAGGTGAAAGTAATTGCGAATGTGGGATACGGGATACTGAATTTTGCATTTTACATTTGTATGGCTTCCCACCTGTGGCAATCGGTTTCATCACGCCAACGTTATATCCTTCAGCCAGCCACGCCCGCGCCAGACCGGCGGTCACGACCGTTTTGCCCACGCCGGTATCAGTTCCGGTAATGAAAAAAGAAGTTTTTGATAACCGTCTCATAGTTTTACGGATTTTTAATTTATTGTAATATATTAGCCGAATGAAACTAGGGATTGCCTCTACAATAATAAAACAAATATCGTGTAAAAAGAAATAATGGAATTATGAACCAGATGAACCGTGATAACCGGGATGAGCGATTGGGTTTTTTCATAAAGATAGCCGAGCAGCAGGCCGAAAGTAAAAAGAAACGGCCCGGCTGCAAATCGGAAATGGAGCAGGGCGAAAAATAAGGCGCTGATGATAATCGCCGGCCAAAAAGACAGCCGCCTTCTTAAGGCCCCCTGTAAAAATCCCCGGAAAAATATTTCTTCGGCCACCGGAGCAATCACCGCAATCATCAAAAATCCCGACAAAACATGCCGGAACCCATATTGAGGTGAAAGGAATTCCATTATAATTTTAATGTCCGGCGGTTCGCCGAATCTTTCGACTAATAAGTTAGAAAAAATCAACATCACGACCAAGACCGGCGCCGCGATGACATAACCGCTGAAGCCGCGGAAAATATTTTTGAAAAAATGACTGGACGTCAGCCCCAGCTGGGCTAATGAACCGCCGCGCACCTCCACCACCAGATAAATACAGAATAAAATCAGCAGGAACTCAGTGATGATTTGTGAGCCGAGATGAAAATCCAGGCGATGAACGGCGATTAATTTTCGGCTCGGCGGCGCCAGCGTCAATACGGCCGTAATAATGGCCCGAATAAAAAAAGAAAGCAGGATAAAGACCGCGACACTTTTAAGAACATCACCCAGCGTCCACTTGACCGGCCGGCGCGGCTCGGTTATTAACGGGTCCCGCCCCTTAAAGCGGACAATGAGATAAATAACCAGCGCGGGAATAGAAATAACCAACAATCCCATTACCATAACTCCTAATATGATAATCCCGATATAAGGA
>CAKKQI010000120.1 GCA_919901895.1 Candidatus Brocadiaceae bacterium
CACTCGTCCTTGGCCTTTCCGGCATTATCTTGGGCTGGATTCAGGGTAAGATTTATCTGGTTACTGCCGTCGGTATTCATTTGATAAATCTCGTAATTACCCGACCGGTCGCTGCTAAAATATACAAACCGGCCGTCGAGCGAAACCACGGCGTGCGCCTCATCAGTCGGGTTATTGGTTAGATTCAGAGGATTAGTTCCGTTAAGGTTCATTACGTATATCTCGGCGTTCCCATCACGTAATGATTCCCAATAGATTTTGGTTCCGTCAAATGAGAAGGCCGCGCCGGCATCCTCAGCCGGATGGTTGGTCAGGTTAACCTGATTAGTACCGTCACTGTTCATAATATAAATATCTGGCTCAGTTTGACCAGCCGGGATGGAATCAAAGGCAATCTTAGTTCCGTCCGGCGAAAAAACGGCTTCCCTGGCTTGACCGGAAATGTTTGTTAATTGAACTTGGTTTGAGCCGTCCGCGTTCATCACATAAAGTTGGAAACTACCGCCGCGATTAGAATGAAAAACAATCCTGGCCCCGTCCGGCGAAAAATCAGGTCGGCGGTCGTTACCAGGATCCTTGGTCAGGTTGACCGGATTGGAGCCGTCGTTATTCATAACGTAGATTTCGGAGTTGCCGTCCCGGTCGGTCATCCAGATAACTTTGGTCCCATCGGGTGAAAGAACCGCGCGACGATCATCGGAGGGGTGATTGGTTAAACGGGTCTGGTTAGTACCATCGGCATTCATCAAATAAATTTCCCGGTTGCCGTCCCGGTCTGAATCAAAAACAATCTTACCGCTGGCTGGCGGTAACGGAGTTGGCGCGACGCCGGTGTTCCAGCCGTCCCGGACTAAATAGGGATAAGAATCATAGACGTCCGAGCCATTGCTGTCAAAAGGCGTGTTGGTTCCGCCATAGAGATAAAAACCGGGCGCAACCGTTTTTCCCCAATAGTTTCCTTCATAACGCAGCGTGGCCGGGTTGTAATAAGAAAGCAGGATTCCGTAATCAGAACTTGCATTAGACTGGACATTGGAAAAAATGTTGTTGTGATAAATTAAGGTATTCTGGTTCGGGGCCTGAAGCATCAGTCCGGAATATTGGTTCTGGGTCAGAGTATTGTCATAAGCCATGTTACCGGAGCTGTCACGGAAACGGAGGCCGTGCCGGGAGTTTGATTGGCAGGCATTGTTAAAAACAAGGTTATTATTTGAATTTTCAATTACGTTAATGCCATGCCGTGCGTTTGAGTTACAGACATTGTCCCGGGCCGTATTGTCTGAAGACGCTTCCAGCGCGAGGCCGTGCCGGTTGTTGTTGTTTGATTCGTTGGCTTGAAGCGTAGATTGGGATGAGAAGGATAAAATAATGCCGAGGTGGTTACGCGCAGTCTTATTGTTTTTAACGGTGTGCCGGGCGGCCTGGATAGCGAGTATGCCGAATCCGGAATCGTCCGGTCCCTGCTGAAGCGGGTCCAATAAATTATCGTTGCATTCGTTATTCTGGACGGTGGCGTCGCTGGAAAACTCTGACCAGATACCGGTGAAATTATTGGTGCAAACATTGCGGTCAAGATTGATTTGTGAATTGTTGTAAACGAAAATGCCGTAACTGAACCGGCTCACCCGGCAATTTTTTACGGTGACGTTGTTATAGTTAGCGACCATAATACCGGTGCCGGAATCCGGCCCGATCACGGCAAAATTATTGCCGTCTAAAGTAACGCCATCGGCGGTGATGACGACTGGTTCGTTGACGTCCTGAATCAGCGTATAGGTATTAGTCGGCGCGTCATACGTATAGAAGGGCGAAGGCAGACCCGTGCCAATGGAAAGCGTGGATTGATAGGTCTGGATATTTATCAAATGCGGCTTATCCAGTTTTTGGGTATAGGAAAAACCGGTTTTGGGGTCGGTCGTAATTTTTCTTTGTAAATAACCGTCCTGATAGAGGAAAAAGATTTGTTTTGCCGGCAGGCCGCTGATGGTCAGATGGGTTGAATTGCTAATGGTGTTTTTATCCGACCGGGCGGCTTCGATATGGAAAGAAATCATGTCTTTGACGGCCATCAGAACTATCCGAACATCCGAAGTCGAGGTGATTTTCAGGTTAGGAAAATACGGATGATCCGTGGAGAAGGTAAATTCTTTTCCGGTTTTATCCAGGGGCTGTTCGTAGCCGTCGTGTTTTAGGGGCGGGTCATCATCGGGTTCCGGCAAATTTTGGGCGGAAAGTTCAAGATTAAGAAATAAAAAGAAAAAGATACCTGGTAAAATGCAGAATAAAATTTTAACAAGGTGGTAAAAACTTTTTTTTTGCGTAAGGAGATGTCCTTTCGGAAATAAGAATTATGATATGAGGAAGATAACAGGGAAAAATCAGGTTGTCAAGGAAAAATTTTTTTAAAATATTTTTTTAAATATAATAAAATTAACCCGTAACGCAGTCCGCGGGGGGAAATGGCAATCCGTTTCAGGTTTAAGGCCTGCATCAAACACTGAAGCGCCGCGGCGCCGGACAGGATAATATCCGCCCGGTCCGCGAAACGGCCCAGCATCCTGCGCCGGACGGCTAAATCAGATTTTTTCAGCCGGTTAATTAATAACCGGAGTTTTTTTGAGGATAAAATAAAAAAAGCCCTTGGCCGGCTTTTTTGCGCCAGCCCCGCCCTTTCATACCGAAAGAGCGGGGTCAGCGCCGCCAGCGTTACCGCCGCGCCGCCGGCTCCGATAACGTTAATTTTTTTTGCGGACGGGCGGTATTTTCCCATCCAGCGGACTAAACCGGCGGCACTTCCAGCGCCACCCCCGGAGAAGGCGAAAGTTATTTGTTTTTTTATAAATAAAACGAGACAGTCGTATTCTTTTTGGGTAACGGGATCGTTCCGGATAAACCGTTCGGTTAATTTTACCGCGCCCAGGGGAAGGCTTTTATAGCCGGCCGGCCGGTCATTAATTCCCCAGACTAATTCAGCGCTGCCTCCGCCGATATCAATCACCAATCTGGCTGGCCCCGATGCCTGCCTGCCGGTCAGGCAGGTAATCGGGGCTGTCCGGCGTTCTTTAACCGGGCAACCGGAAACGACACCCCGATACGCCAGGAATGCCTCTTGCCGGACCGTTAAAACTTTTACCTTTAATGCGGTTTCCCGAAAAATTTTTTTGAGGAAAGAATTTTTGTTTTTCGATTCGCGCACCGCTGAAGTGGCGGCCGCGATAATTTTATCCGCTCCGTATTTTTGCGCCAGGCGCGTATAATTTTTAAGAACCCGAATCGTTTTTTGAACACCCGCCCGGTCCAACCGGCCGGTTTTTCCCTGGCCCCGCCCCAAACGGGTAGTCTGCGCCATTTCTTTTAACGGATGAACCACCCCCCGGGAATCAACCCGGGCCACCAGCAGTTTCACCGAATTAGTCCCGATATCAATAGACGCTATTTTAGTCATACCAGATTAAAGCCCCGAAACGACCGGCGCCGGGTCCGTCACGGCGGTAGGAATAAAAAAGTTCCGGATGACATTTCGTGCAGAGGCCGGCCATTTGAATATATTTACTTTTCAAACCGGCTGTTTCCAGACGCCGCTTAACCAAGCCTGGTAGATTAAAATATTTTTTCGCCCCGCCCCGATTGTATCGGGGCCAGCGTTTGATTAAATAACGATTCGCTTCAGGATTTTTTAATTTCAGTGATTTAATAAAGTCATCCTGGACTTCATAACAACAGGGACCGATAGAAGGAGAAACGCCGGCTAAAATATCGGCCGGCCGGCAGCCGAACCGGTGAACCATTCGTTCAATCGTTTTTTTAATAATACCGCCGGCTAAACTGCGCCAGCCGGCGTGGATATTAGCGATAACTTTTCGGACCGGGTCAGCACATAAAATCAAAGGACAGTCGGCCGAAAGCGTCAGCAAAACCGCTCTCGGCTGTTGGGTAATCAGGGCATCAATGTTACGAATCGCCGTCCGATTTTCCGACGCGCCCCGGCCAATATCTTCCGGAGAAACTATTTTAACCCGGCTTCCATGCGCCTGTTGCCCAACCGTTAAATTTTTTAAAGAAATTCCCAACGCCCGGCTTAAACGCCGGCGATTGGCTAAGACGCCGGCTGGCTTATCTCCAATGTGGAAACCGAGATTCAGGGAATGATCACCACCGCCTGAACGGGTAGTAATATAATGTTGCAGTTTAGGAAATTTTAAAAGATGGTTGAATTGAAAAAATTTTAAGCCCTGCCGGATGACTAATTTCATTGTCGTGCTTGCCCAGGCGGGAAGATACTGCGTT
>CAKKQI010000121.1 GCA_919901895.1 Candidatus Brocadiaceae bacterium
GATGATATTTCCAAACGTAAAAAACAACCTTTGCTGGTCGTGGGAACGCCGTTATATTTTAAAAGACTGCTTTATGGTATTTTTGAATCTCCGCAGTCCGATGGCTTGATTAGAAAAAAACTGGAATCATTGGCGGATGAAAAAGGTGGGTCGTTTTTATATGCGGAACTGCAAAAAACCGACCCGGACCGGGCGGCTCAATTGCATCCGAATGACCGCCGGCGTATTATCCGCGCCCTGGAAGTTCAGGCGTTAACCGGGCACCAGATGTCGCAATTACACACGCATGATTTTCAACCGCAGCCGCGTTACCGGTCAATTCTGGTTGGATTGCGGAGGGAAAAGAAAGATTTAACGGAGCGGATTAATCAAAGGGTGGAGCGGATGTTTGAGTCCGGGTTAGTTGAGGAGGTAACAAGGATTCAGTCCGGCGAATTGAGCAAACAAGTAACTCAGTCGGTTGGCTATAAAGAAATTATTGAATACCTGCAAGGAAAACTTACTTTACCGGAAGCTAAAGAACTGGTGAAACGCAATACGCGCCGGCTGGCCAAGCGGCAGATGACGTGGTTTCGTAGTTTTAAGGATATTGTCTGGATTGATATTAAACCGGATGAGCTGACGGAAAACATTGCCCGAAAAGTTACGGACATTTTTATTGCAGATCGGACGAAAACTTGTTAAGATGTTTCACGGAATAAAGAGTCGCGAGCGAAGAGCGAAGAGAATGATTTATATTGTATCTTTATCTATGTAATCAGTGGTATGATAAAAGCCCCGACCGGTACCAATGATATTCTGCCTGATCGGATTCCGCTCTGGCGTTATGTGGAAGAACACGCCCGGAAGCAGTGCGCCCTTTACGGCTATCGGGAAATCCGCACGCCCATTTTTGAATCCACCCAGCTTTTTGTCCGCTCCATCGGCGAAGTTACCGATATCGTTGAAAAAGAAATGTATACTTTTCAGCCGAAGGTTGAGCGTTCCGATAACCCGGCTAAAGAAAACAGCCGGGAGAGTTTTACCTTGAGACCGGAATTAACGGCGCCGGTGGTGCGGGCTTACCTGGAACACCACCTGGACCGGGAGCAAAAATCACAGAAACTATTTTATCTGGGACCGCTTTTCCGGCATGAACGACCGCAGAAAGGGCGCTTCCGCCAGTTTCATCAATTAGGCGTGGAAGCGCTTGGTTTTTCCAACCCGCTGGTTGATGTTGAAATTATAAATTTAGCCCAATCATTCCTGAAAACTATCGGGCTGGACGGCTGCGTTTTAAAAATTAATTCCATCGGCTGTCCCGAATGCCGGACTGGTTACCGGAACGTTTTGAGAAAATATTTTGCCGGTCATAAAGATCAACTCTGCGCCAATTGCCGTGAACGTTTAGACCGGAATGTGTTTCGGATTCTTGATTGCAAGAATAAGCAATGTTACGAAATCGCGGCCCGGGCTGAACCGATTAATAATTCCTTATGCGCCGGTTGCCGAACCCATTTTGACGCGGTTTTAGCCGGGCTGGAAAAAAACGGACTTAGTTATCAACTTGACCACCATCTGGTTCGCGGGTTTGATTATTATACCAGGACAATTTTTGAAATAACCCATTCTGCGCTCGGGGCTCAGGATGCGGTGGGCGGCGGCGGGCGGTACGATAATTTAATCGCTGAACTGGGCGGCTCGCCGGCCGGCGCAACGGGTTGGGCGCTCGGATTAGAACGGATTATCCTCGCTTTAGAAGCAGTTAAAAATTCTAATTTGATAATTCAGCCGGATAAGTTAAAAGTATTCGTGGCGTCCGTCACCCAGGAATTGGGTTCAGAATCATTTGCCTTGGTGAGTGAATTACGAAAAAAAAATATTGCGGCTGATATGGATTATGAAGGACGAAGCCTTAAAGCCCAGATGCGTCTGGCTAATAAACAAGAGGTTTCTTATGTGATAATTCTGGGGCCGGAGGAATTAACCAAAAACGCAGTGAAGTTGAAGAATATGCAATCCGGTCAGGAATCCGAAGTCCAAAGAGATGATTTATTTGACTTGTTTTTGAAAAAGAATATGATATAATTATGCAATTCCAAAAAAGTTTTACTACCTTACGGAATTGCATACCCTGAACCGAGTGTAACGAGGCGAAGGGTCTATTATTTATTCGGAACTACATAAATATAGACGCATAATTAAAGGAGCATCAAAGCAATGAAAAAACAGGTTTCAGTCATCGCGCTAATATTTTGTCTACTATTAAACTTTTTGGCGATGTCGTGTTTATCACAGAAGAAGGTTATCCCGATCGAGGCGGCGGCAGGAAAACTAATGCCGTCAGAGGTGGCGGTAATCCCCCTATCTGAAATCACTCCTATAACCGATAAGACTGAACCTTCTGAAGCAACTGGAGTAGTTAAGGAGCCAGAGGCGCCTAAAGAACTGGAATTACCAAGCCAACCGGAAATAGTTAAAGAACCTGAAACAACTAATGAATCCGAAGTAACCAAAGAACTTGAAGTGGTCAAAGAATCTGAGGTAACCAAAGAGAAAGAGCCGGAAGTAGCTACAGAATCTCACCCGCCTAAAGAACCGGAGATAACCAAAGAACCGGAAACGCTCAAAGAAACCCCGCCGGTTTATCAATTGCAACCGGTATTGAAGGAAGGAAATAAATTTGCCGTAGCCGAAGAACAGAAATGGGACGGTGATATGGTTATTGCCGTAGGTGACAAGGCGCAGCGGTTTCCTTTCTTAACCTTGATTAAGCATGAATATACGGAAGAAATTATGAGTGTTCAGGACGGGTTAAAAGTTAAAAGGGAATATACCCTTTCGCAGAAAAAAACTAACCTGCCGAATGAAGGAACCAAGACCGAGCCGATTTCTTTTCACAAGAAAGCAATGATTCTGGAAATCAAAAACGGGGAGATAAAAGTTCTGGAGAACCTGAGCCGTAAAGAAGGCGATGTCTTAACCCAGGATTTGGCTCAACTCACCTGTCCGGGTGATTTTAATGCTATTTTACCCACTAAAACAGTTACGGTCGGTGAGCAATGGGATATTAATTCTGAACTTTTTATGCGGACGGCCTTAAAAAATTACTATCAGAAAGAATTATGCCGGATGTCCGGTAGTGCTCAGTTAGCCAGGATTATCGAGTCGCAAGGAATGCACTGCGCTGAAATTCTCGTGAAAATCAATCTGGTTAAAAATGCCGATAAAGATTCACCGGCGTTTGACGTAGCGTTGAATGGATTTTGTTATTTTGCGCTGGACTATGGTTATATTCTGACGCTGGAATTAACCGGTCCGTTTAAGATGAACGGCCGGCGAATCTCGGAACTTAATGAAATTGTTGAGACTACTGTAGCGGGAAGTTTGACCGTTAAACTTAATGCAAAACTTAAATGAGAGGAAAGATATGATGAAAAAACAAGTTTTAGTTTTCTGGATAATGGGTATGCTGCTATTGGTTATCGGTTGTAACAGAAGCGAAGTTGAATCCTTGAAAAATAAAACAATAAAATTAAATGACGAGATTGAAGATCTGGGTGATGAATTGGAAGACAAAGAAAAGGAAGTTAAAAAACTGAAGGATGAAGTAGCATCGTTGAAGAAAGATAGGGAAACCTGGCAGCAGGAGAAACGGAAATTATCGGAGGAAAACAAAAAAAATGACGAGGCGGAGAATAAATTAAAATCAGCCGAACAGGAAAATGAAAACTTGCAATTGATGCTTCAGCGGGCCGGGTCAAAAATCCAGCAGTTGGAGCAGGCTCTTGCTTCCCAGAGACAACTTCAACCGCAGGATACTCAGGAAGCAGAAAAGCAGATGCAATCCCAGATGCCGATTCAGAAACCTTCCCGTATTACCGCAATGCCGTCGCCGGAAGTAATGCGGTGGATGCAGCAACAGGAAGAACGACGCCAGCAGGGGCTGCCTACGGAAGAAACGCCACCGGAAATTCAAAAATGGATTAATGAAAATATGGGCGGAATGGGGAAATAGTAGTAAACAGCAAGCAGTAATCAGTAAAGAGGTGGCTGGTTCAGAGGTGTTTGTGTGATTCGTATCTTTTCCGTAATTCCCGGTGTAATATCTTCCCGCTGGCGGTGCGCGGCATTTCTGAAGCCTGAATAAAATCAATACTTTTTGGTTTTTTATAGCCGGTCATCTTATCACGGCAAAACTCAATCATTTCTTCAGCCGTTGCGGTTTGACCGTTTTTTACAATTACCACGGCTTTAACTGCTTCACACCATTTTTCGTCCGGTACCCCGATGACCGCTACATCAAAAACCGCCGGATGTTTGGCAACGATTTCTTCCACTTCTGAAGGATAAACATGTTCACCGCCGGTAATAATCATATTATCCTTGCGGTCCACCATATAATAATAGCCGTCTTCATCCTTTTTTCCGAGGTCGCCGGCTGAGAACCACTCGCCCCGGAACGAAGATTTGGTTTTTTCCGGAAGTTTATAATATTCCGTAAAAAGCATCGGACTGCGTGAATATATTTCACCCACTGTACCGACCGGAACTTCCTGTCCATTTTCATTCAGCAGTTTTACGTAATCAGTGCCGCAGGATTCCCGGCCGATGGAACCGAGTTTAGTTAATTGTTCGGGCGGTTTTAAAACGGTAACGATACCGGCTTCAGTGGAACCGTAGCCTTCATAGAGTTGAACTCCTCTGAAGAATTCCATAATCCGTTTTTTTATTTCTCCTCGGGCCGGGGCTGATGAACAAAGTAGTTTTTTTAAGGAACTGATGTCGTATTTTTTACTCTGGGCCGGCGGGACACCCAGCATCAGGCTGTAATGGGTGGGAATCAGTGAGATAAAAGTTATTTTCTCGCGTTCAATTATTTCCAGGATTTCCACCGGGTCAAATTTCCGAGCCGGGTGGATATAAACCGTGCCGCCGAGATACGGGAAAATAAATGAAAAGAAAGTAGAGTTGACGTGGCAGAGCGGCATAATATTAAGGCAGATGTCCTGTTCGGTAAACCCGAAATCAACCGCATTAATCAGATAAAAAGCAAGGTAGGACTCGTGTGACCGGACCACTCCTTTAGGTTTACCGGTGGTGCCGGAGGTATAAAGTAATACCCAGGTGTCTTCAGGTAGAACTGAACAGGTTGGTTCTGCCTCACCAGCCGGCTGTAAAAATTTTTCGTAGTCGGAATGACAATCTTGGCCAACCACAATATAATTTTTAATTTTAGGTAGATTCGTTTTAATAGGCGTAATCAGCGGTATAAATTCTTCGTGGACAAAAAAGGCCTGGCTATCGGCGTTATCCGCAATATAGGTTACTTCTTGAGCGGTCAGGCGGAAATTAATGGGATTGAGAACAATCCCGGTTTTAGCGCAGGCGAGGTAGAGTTCCACGATTTCAAGGCAATTTTCCAGTAGGCAGGAAATTTTATCGCCTTTTTGCAAGCCGAGCGACAGCAGGGCGTGGGATAATTTATTTACCCGTTTATTCAGTTCTGAATAAGTAAATTTGCGTGAGGCATCTTCCAGGGCTATTTTATCGGCAAATTTACCGGCGTTGACTTTCAGGATTTGGCCCAGGTTTAACCAGGGAGCGGATTTTTGAGCCATAA
>CAKKQI010000122.1 GCA_919901895.1 Candidatus Brocadiaceae bacterium
TTCCATCTAGATTACAGAGATTAAAATAGTCCCGCTAAGCGGGATTACAGAATCGTAGGTTTAATCTGTGTAATCACATTCTAAAATCTGTGTAATCATTAACTTAGGAATAATTATGCCGGAACTACGTAAAGACCCGATTTTAGGACGGTGGGTGATTATTGCTTCTGAACGGGCGAAGCGGCCGGATGATTTTAAAAGTCCGCCGCCTACTCCCAAACCGGCTAATTGCCCTTTCTGTGAAGGGAATGAAGCGGTCACCCCGCCGGAAATTATGGCTGTCCGCACTCCTGATTCCCGGCCGAATGAAAAAGGGTGGAAAATCAGGGTGGTTCCTAACAAATTCCCGGCGCTGACCATTGAAGGCAACGTTGACAAACGCGGGCAGGGCCTTTACGACCGGATGAACGGCATCGGCGCCCATGAAGTTATCATTGAAACGCCGGAACATCTTTCTTCTATGGTGGGATTAAACGAGGAACACATCAGAAATGTCCTCTGGGTTTACCGGGAAAGATTGCTTGATTTAAAAAAAGACGTTCGGCTGGTTTTCGGATTAATTTTTAAAAATGTCGGTGAAACAGCCGGCGCTTCTTTAGAACACACCCACTCCCAATTAATTACCACGCCGATTGTTCCCATCAGGATTGAGCAGGAAATAAAAGGCGGAAAGATTTTCTTTGATTACCGCGGCCGGTGTATTTTCTGCGATGTGATCGCCCAGGAATTGGAATACGAAAAACGGCTCGTCATTAACGACGAACACTTTGTCGCCTTTTGCCCGTTTGCCTCGCGCTTTCCCTTTGAAACCTGGATTATGCCGAAAGAACACCTGACCCATTTTGAAACTATACCGCAAAGTCTTTTGCCGGCGCTCGCTCACATTCTTAATAAAGTCTATGTTAAAATAGAAAGCGTCCTGAAGCATCCGGCTTATAATATGCTGATTCATACCACGCCGTTTGATATGGAAGAAACCGAGTATTACCACTGGCATGTTGAAATCATCCCCCGGTTGACCCGGATGGCCGGCTATGAATGGGGCACCGGTTTTTATATTAACCCGGTCCCGCCTGAAGATGCGGCCAAATATCTGAGGGAAATATAATAAAATTTCCAGAGGAAGTTTTATAGAGGAAAATTTTATGAACATTATTCAGGTTGCTTCAGAAGCGGTTCCCTTTTCCAAAACCGGCGGACTGGCCGACGTAGTCGGCGCCTTATCCAAACATCTGAATAAACACAAACATAATATCACCCTTTTCTTGCCTCTTTATAAACAGACTAAGGAATCAATCGGAGATTTGATTTCCGCTGCCACAGAAATCAAAGTGCCCATCGGTTCCGCCTCAGGCGGACAAAATCATCTCGGACTACTCTGGCAATCTAAAATACCGGGAACGACCGTAAAAGTTTTTTTCATTCAGCACGATGAATTTTTTAACCGTGATAACCTTTACAGCACGCCGGCCGGCGATTATCCTGATAATGCCGAGCGATTTATTTTTTTCTGCCGGGGCGTCCTGGAATCAATCCTCGCTCTTAAACTCAAACCGGATATTATCCATTGCCACGACTGGCAGACCGGACTTATCCCGGTTTATCTTAAAACTCTCTACCGTTCAAAAAAAGACCGGCCAGCCGCAAAATCGTTTTTTACCGTTCATAACCTTGGTTATCAGGGATTATTTAACCAATCGGTGATGCCGTTAACGGGATTGGACTGGTCTCTTTACAACTGGCATCAGATGGAATTCTGCGGTAAAGTGAATTTATTGAAAGGCGGTCTCATTTTTGCCGATACCATCACCACGGTCAGCGCCCGTTATGCCCAGGAAATCCAGACTCCGGAATTCGGCCACGGCTTGCACGGTGTGATGCAGGAACGGGCTTCGGACCTTCATGGAATCATTAATGGAATTGACTATGCCGAATGGAACCCCCAGACCGACCCGTTTATTCCGGAACATTACCAGAGCAGCCGTTTAGCCGGTAAAATTAAATGCAAAAAACTATTACAGGAAAACCAGCACCTGCCGGTTAAACCAAATGTGCCGCTGCTCGGAATCGTCAGCCGCCTGGCCCAGCAAAAAGGCGTGGATTTATTATTAGACATCTTTGATAAAATAATGGAAATGGATCTTCAACTTGTGTTACTCGGGACCGGCGAAGAAAAATACCATACGGCCTTGCAGGAAATGGCGCAGAAATATCCAGATAAAGTCGGGCTTAATATCACCTTTGACAATCGGTTAGCCCACCTGATTACGGCCGGGGCGGATATGTTACTTTTACCGTCGCGCTATGAACCCTGCGGCTTGAACCAACTCTACGCCCTTAAGTACGGCACGGTGCCGATTGTCCGGGAAACCGGCGGACTGGCCGATACCATTATTAATTTTTCAGACGAGGGAATCAAAAATAAAAAATCCACCGGCTTCAGTTTTAAAAATTATTCGGCAAAGGAATTCCTGGAATCAGTTAAACAGGCCTGTGCGGTTTACCGCAACCGGACCACCTGGCAAAACCTGATGAAAATCGGAATGGAACAAGACTGGTCCTGGGACCGCAGCACCACTGAATATCTCAAATTGTATCAGAAGTTGCTGAACAAATAATTAGAATAAATTTTAATCACCAAATCATAAATTCCAAACAGTGTTTATAAATTTGAATAATTGGAATTTATAATGAATATCTTAATCCTTTCCCGCAAAGCCACGTATTACTCCACCAAAGCCCTGAAACAAGCGGCTCTGGCCGGCCAACATTCTGTTTTAGTGGTTGATCCGCTGAAATGCACACTGGCTATCCGCGATAAAAAACCGGTCGTTTATGCCGGACTAAAAGAATTAACCGGCCTGGACGCAGTTATCCCGCGGATCGGTACGGTCGGACTGGAGTACGCCCTGGCCGTCGTTCAACATTTTGAAGACCAAAAAGTACCGGTTCTTAATTCCGCTTCGGCCATTATGCAGGCGAAAAATAAATTTGCCTCGTTACAAATTTTAAATTCGGCCGGACTGCCGGTCCCGCGAACGGTCTTAATCCGGTCAATAGCTCAGGTGAAAAAAGCCGTTACTTCAGTGGGTAATTTTCCCGACATTCGTCGGGATCCGTCCTTCGGCGGACCGGTCGTGCTTAAATTATTAAAAGGTTCGCAGGGTATCGGTGTCATTCTGGCCAAAACACTTGAGACCATCACGGCCATCCTGAATGCCGTCTGGGCGCTGGATTATGACGTCATTATCCAGGAATTTATCCCGGAAGCCGGCGGGCAGGACATCCGTGTTTTGGTCTTAGGTGAGCAGGTCATTGCCGCGATGAGGCGCCGGGCCAAGAAGAATGAATTCAGGTCAAATATCCATTGCGGCGGTTCGGCCGAAAAAATAGTTTTACCGCTTTTATATCAAAAATTAGCCGTCCGGGCCGCCCGCGCCTTAAAATTGCAGTTTGCCGGAGTGGACTTAATTGAATCGGCCCGCGGGCCATTAATTATTGAGGTTAATGCCTCGCCCGGATTTGAAGAAATGGAACGGGTTACCGGTATCAATATTGCCAAAAAAGTGATTAATTTTTCCGTGAAATTTGCGAGAGAATCCCTGAGTTTTAAAAAATAATTTATTTTTTCTGTCAAACGAAGAAAAGCGTATTCATGTCCACGTTGAAAGTTCGGATGGTCTATGCCGATACGACATAGTTTTTAAATATAAGGTCTATCGGCATTGCCTGCCTGTCCCGATGTAACATCGGGAGACAGGCCTGCTTGTCCCGCCAGAGCGGGATTAACATTAATAAAGAAATTTAATCGTCACGGCATAGCGGGATTTAAGCGGGAAGGAATAAGTCTATCGGCTGTCTTATCTCGTCAAGCAAAAACAAGACGTCCTTTAGGTTATTGATTTTAAAATAAAGAGAACCTAATCATGAAATGCGATTTGTGCGGCGGAAAAGTTTTATCGGAACTAACTGATTATACCATTTTTTATGAGCGGCGTTGGATTATTGTCGAGCATGTTCCGGCGAATGTTTGTCAACAATGCGGAGAAAAACTATTTGCTCCGGAAACAGTGGAACAATTGCAAAAAATCATCTGGGAACACCGTAAGCCTATCAAGAAAATCGAAACGCCGGTGTACGAATTCGCGTCATAGGAACAAAGGGGCCAGCGCCATTTTTCTAAAAACGGGCGCTGTCCCCTATTTCCTGGGAAAAACTTGTAGTGAGCCCCGCGAACCTATTAGCGGTCTTATTAGGCCAGCATCTAAATACCCTGCGCAAGAAAATGGAACTCAAGCAATCTGCCTTTGCCCATTTGATGGGCACCTCGGATGAAACGCTCAGCGAAATAGAAAAAGGCCGGAAACTACCCAGCTTAAAGATGCTCTGCGAGTTATCGGAACAGCTTGAAATGACGCTGAGCGAACTGGTTGACTTTCAGGATGCGCCCAAGACGGACTCGGCTGCCGGCAAACAGTTGAATTCACTCAATCTGTATCTCAAGACCAACTCGGCATCGGCGAAGGAAATTACAATGGTCAAGGAAACGGCCAGGGTTTTCATTGACACAGGGCGGTCTATCTACGAAAAGCCGCGCCGCCGCCCCTACGGGACTTCCTCTGGTCGTAAGCCGTTTATTCTGCGGGATAAATAAAGATAGCATTCCCTATGCATCTTAATTATTTGCATTGTGTCAGGAACTTATGTTGATTTTCAAAAAACGATGGATTACGATGCAGTTAAATCAAGGCAAAGAACGGCTTGAATGTGTCCCAAGATAATAATTAGAATTAAGACGTATCCAATGAAACTGATAGCAGGTGTCATCTAAGTAATTAAGTAGGTAGCCCATGAGACTCAAAGACTTTTTTAGCAAAAGCACGTGTTATCAGTGATATTTTTTGTTCTAATCCATCTAATAATACTCTATCACATTTCTCAACAATATGGCGAGGCTTCCCTTTGGTTAATTCAAATATATAATTAACAAAATGTTCAGAAAAAGGAACGAGTGGTTTAGATGAAGAGTATCCTTTCACTCTATCATATTTTAGCCTTGACTCTATTAGCTCTTTCGTTTCCTCTTCATTTAAAGGTTCAAGAATAATAATATTATCTTTTCTATCCATAAAAGGCTGAATTGGTCCGCCTTCTGCCTTTTCTCGTTTATTCAATTTATTTAGTCTTTCCCAACCATCTTCAGATATCCCAAAAAAGAATATCATATTTGCGGTTTCACCTAATTCAATAGACTTGGTATTAGATTGCTGTAAGTCATAGAATCCTCTTAGCGTATTAAAAACTAAAGAGATTTTGGCCCCTCTCATTTGGCTAAATAGATATTCGACTTCATCTATTAATATGAGTAAAGAATCAACTCCAGCACTTTTAAGCAAAAACAGGTAAGCAAGCAGATACTCCTTAACTCTCTCTGTAGAATCTAAGTTTTTGACAATTCCTAATTTTGCCATTTCCTTTGCATTAATCGGCCTATCCCCTCGAAGAAAGGCAAAAGCTAATTCGTCGCCCTTTATTATTTTTTCAAAAATAACACCTGGTTCATGTAAGGTTTCCTTGAGGCGCAAAAGATTAGCGCTACTTACTTTGCCAATGAGTTTTTTAAATTCATCAATACTAAATTTACCAAACATTCTTTGTACAAAATTAAGCCCGAATTTTCTAACCGGATCTTCAGGCAGTATTGTTATTAAAATAGGCAAAATTCCCGTATTATCTTTGGGTTCTTCAAAAATCTTATAGAGCGTAAATGATTTCCCCAGTCCATAATCTCCTATAATGAAATTAAAAGAATTACCTCGTTGCCCAGTTCTTTCCTTAAGAATCTGTTGCCATTTTCTTTTCTCTTTTTTCCGACCAGCCATTGGAGGAAAAAGTGACACCTTAGAATCAAATGGATCTGCTTTTAATTTATACTCTTCTTCTAAAAAAGATTTCATATCTCCACCCCCCCCTATCTTAAAAAACGAATCGAAACTGTTC
>CAKKQI010000123.1 GCA_919901895.1 Candidatus Brocadiaceae bacterium
CCTTTCGC
Organism: Candidatus Brocadiaceae bacterium; assembly: GCA_919901895.1. GTDB lineage: Bacteria > Planctomycetota > MHYJ01 > JACQXL01 > CAKKQI01 > CAKKQI01. The sequence continues at coordinate 9 of CAKKQI010000123.1, forward strand.
CTTATTGCCGATGACAAAATTGACGCTTATCTTTGGGGTGGGTGGGATAAAGACACGCTCACTACTTTTAAGATGTAAACCCCGTTACAGCATTGTGTTTTGATGTGCTGTATACGGGGTAAAAATTTTAAAGAGGCGTATCTGATTGTTTCGTTGCTGGTTGCTTAAATTTTAAAATGCGTCAGCATATGGTCCCAGGCCGAGGCGGAAACGCCTTCTTTGGCGTATTCCTGCCAGTCTTCATAGGAGATAAACGGTTTGGTTTTTTCAATCGGATAAACGGCGGTCTTTAAAACACCGGTCATTTGCGATAGTATCTCCTTCACGTATTTCTGAACGGTTTCTTCCTGGTCAGCCAGCAGGGAAAACTGGAGACAATCGTCATACAGGTGGAAAGTAAAGGCGTAATAAACTTTTTTCAAACCGTCCGGCAGGTTGGGATTAAGCAATTTTTTATAGACATCAGACAGGCAGGCCGGTTCCACTTTGGCCGTAATCACAAATCTTTTCATCAGGTGGGTATCGCGCGGCAAGGGGAAAAATTTCGGTTTAAATAACTGAATCACCCAGATACCGGAGACTCCTTTAATTTTAGCGAGATGAGAAGTGATTAATTCCGTGATCACCTGCGCATCTTTTACGTGGACGAACAAACTGGCCTCGTTATAACCAATCCTTTTGGTCAGATAGAGCAAACGTCCTTTATCCTGCAGGGTAGTTTGCAGATTTTCTTTTTGGTTGATGATTTCATCCCAGACCGGGGTTAAACTATCGTGCTCCGATTCCATCTGGGCGTGGGCCAGTATTCTAACAATTAATATCATAATAAAATTTTACACTGGAACTTTTATTTAAAGTATACCTGAAATATAAAAATTTTCAATGATTTTTTTGTTTTACCTTATTAAAAAGGTCAAAATCAGCAATCGGGGTTATCCAAAGCGCGAGCGGTCCAGACTGCGGTATTGAATGGCTTCGGAGATATGTTGAACTTGAATGTCAGAATTATTTTCTAAATCTGCGATCGTTCTGGCGACTTTAAGGATTCTGGTGTAAGCCCTGGCCGAAAGCCCTAATTCGTCAATGGCTTGTTTTAGTAATACTTCCGATGGTTCGTCTATCCGGCCGTATTTTTTGATCTGCCGGTTGGTCATCTGGGAATTGGTGGTGATTTTGTCGTGTGTAAATCTCTTGATCTGAATTTCCCGGGCCAGTATTACGATTTTTCTTATTTCGCTTGAGGAGGTGCTTTCTATTTTACTGGCCAAATCACGATAGGCGATGGCCGGGACGTCCAGATGAATATCAATCCGGTCTAAAAGTGGTCCGGAAACCCGTGATAAATAATTCTGAATCTGCCGCGGGGTGCAATGGCATTCGTGTTTCGGGTCGCCCCAGAATCCGCACGGGCAGGGGTTCATCGCCGCCACCAGCATAAATTTAGTCGGATAAGTGATGGAGGCGCTGGCCCGGCCGATGGTAACCGTGCCTTCTTCCAG
>CAKKQI010000124.1 GCA_919901895.1 Candidatus Brocadiaceae bacterium
GCCCGGACATTGATAAACATCCCCATTGCCACCAATAACAAGACTACCACCAACCATTTCATTTTTCCCATATCACGGTCCTCCTTTATAAAATTTCGCGGCGGGCGAAATTTTATGTTTACTTCTTCAAATATTGCCGGTGCATCACGCGGTCTTCCGGATCCTTTACTTCCGAACTAAATCCGGAGTCATTCTCCAAGCGTAATATTTCATTCTCAGCAATCGCCTGTTTCTTTGTCTCGCCTTTTTCCATTTCGGCCAGAAAATATTTTATGGTGCCGTTCGTGACCGGTATCGTTTCGCCCGACGCCGGATTTACCACCGCATCGGTGGCAAAGGCATTGAGAATTTTAGCATACGTCTTCTGGAAAAGACCGTTATTTTGAAAAAGTTCCACCGTCTGGGTCTTTCCGTTCAGGACATAAGCCACCCCGATGGCCCGGGGATATTGTTTTAAGATATCGGTAAAGTTTTTTTCGTATTCCGCACAGGCCTGTTTCATCTTTTCGCTATCCATTTCTTCGTTAAGACTGGAAGTTTTAGAATTAATTCCGGTTATTTTTTCAGCCTTGTCCTTATATTCAGCCACCTCTTCCCAGACCTGGCCCTGGTCACCTTGCTGGATGGCCATTTTCAGATCGTTACTGTTAGCGCTATTACCCGCTTTGCCGAATGACATCACAGCGCCCTGCCAGCGGCTCTGTTCCACGCAAAGCGACGGCACATCTACTTTACCTGATTTCGGCGGAATAATAAGACTCGCCTGAACGGTCCGATCCTGTTTTCCGCCTTTTAAGACATCCCCCACCTGGATAAAAAGCGGTTGCTCCGAAAGGTTTTCCACTTGTAAGGTCCGCACTTCGGCCTGTTCTTTTTCGGTTACCAACACTATTTTCTTAGTTAAACCTTCATCCAGCGTAATGCAATCAACCGGTTTTTCGATCTCTTGAGCGGTCCGGGAAAGAATAAACAGGGTCATATTCCGGTAAGTATGCGATTGAGAAATCGCCAATTCCCCATAGCCGGCAATGTTGGTTAATAATTCATCCTGACCGGTACCGGTATTTTCCTCACCTGAATAAGAAATACCCACCAGGGTTATCAATACTCCCAAAATCAACATCCCGCATAGCAAGATCCATCTTTTTCCCGATTGGGTCGGGACTTCTCTGTCGCTTCGCATAAGGCACCTCCTATAAAATTTATTTTATAAATTTTATTTATTGTAATTCTTTTATCTCTTTCACATTAGGAATAACCGATGTTGAGATAACCTCGGTTACTTCTTTTAGTAACTAAATTTAATCAGTTTTGCATATATCAAACCCCTCGCTTTTTATTCCCCTCCCGGTGAGGTGAGGAAGGATTTTCCTTGACAAACCTTCTGTTACGATATAAAATATAATCAAAATTATAGGAGTACCCGTCTATGAAAACAACTATTCATTTCCCCAAGCCGATAATTAAATCAAACAGACCTCTGGCAATTTTGCCACAAGAGGAGTATGAATCCCTGTTGGAAACCTTTGAGGTCCTTAATGACCAGAAACTCCTTCGGAGAATAGAATCGGCCTTAAGTAATCTCCGAAAAAGCGAATTCTTCACGCACGATGAAGTATTTCACTCTAAACCCCGTTAGAAATCAGGCATGGAAACCATTACCATCGTGGTAAACATAAATGAACCAATATACGCTTTTATATTCTCCGGAAGCTAAAGAAAGTATCCAGCGACTTCCTTCTAATCTTAAACATATTGCTGAACGAGTTCTACTGACCTTATCCGGAAACCCATTCCAGGGAAAGAAACTTTTTGGTAAACTGGCCGGACTTTATTCCGCAAGGATTACCAGACGCTACCGGGTAATTTATCAGATTAATACCTCTAAACACCTTATCTGGGTGTTAGAAGTGGCTCATCGTAAAGAAGCCTATCGTTAACCTGTCTTGATTCTAACTCTTCCAGTATCCTATAAAATTTATTTCATAAATTTTATTTATTGTAATTCTTTTATCTCCTTTACCTTGGGAATCCAGTTTTGCCAGTCCCGGTCAATTTCGCCTATCTGTTTTTTTAAAACTTCCCCGACAAACTGAACGCCGCTTTTATCTTTTTCAAAATTATCCCTGAATTTTTTATAAAATTGTGGTAGGACTTTTTTCTCCTGCAGATACAGGCAAAAATACCGGGCCTGGGCGTAATTCACCCCGCGTTCTTCACCGTAAAATTCCGCATCAGTAGTATGTAATAATTCTTTCAGAGGAATGATTTTTTGGGAAACCGCTGCCTCCATCAGAATCGGATAGCGCCAGTTAATTAATCCGCGGAGCGTTCCGTCCGTCTCAACCCGGCACTGTTCAAAAAGCGACCCCATCCCTTCATTCAACCATGAGGGCAGGTCCGGAAAATCAGGTTTTACCAAGGCGTGGAACATTTCATGGACCAGCGTGCCGCCGCCGGTTCCGATATTCATTACCAAACTCCGCCGGTGGTCGCTGTAAAACCCGTAAGGGGTGGAAGGTTTTCGACCCTCGGTCTTTTGGACATAGGCCTCGTAGGTTTCGGCATCTTTAAAGAGATAAACTTTAAGCAGGTAATCAGGTTTTTCCTCAAAGAAATCCCGATGCATCGCCTCAGCACACTCCTTGATGGTTCCGTTTTTAAACCGGTCAAATTCCCGCCGGGAGATGTTCCCGCCGATAATAAACCCGCCTACGTCCCGCCCGGCAGGACTACGGGGGGTCGGTAGTTCCAGATAATCAATCAAGTAATCATTCCCTAATTCTTTTTTCATCTCAGCCTTGGCTTTATTGATATCAGATTCGGTAATGCCGACGATGGATTCAGCTTGAACCGCAACCGGTGGGGATTGATCACCTTGCATTTGCGAATTAACTGGTTCGGCTGGTCTGGAACAACCAGCCAGAATGAATCCTATCAGCAGGACATTTATTAATTTTTTCATTATGTTTCCTTACCGGTATTCATAATAACTATAAGCCTATTCTATAACAACCAGTTCATAATGCAAAATCCTTTTATATTAAGACGGATACTGGCCGCATTATTATAACTCTTTAATCATATTTATCCAGTCTGATTTTAACCGCGTTCTAAGACATTAACCAAACATCTAATCGCACCGCCTAAATCATACATCTTGGAAACATCGATCGGCCTGACTTCAAACCCCTGTTCACCCCAGATATTTTTGGCGTAGTCGTCAAGAACCGGAACATCATACCGGGGCAGGTAAACAATCGACCGGCCGCTTCCGGTTTCCATCACAATATTATTATAACTGACAAAAACCCTTGAATCCTTAAAAGGCAAAAGAGGTATCCGGATAATTCTAAATCCTTTTTCTTCTAAACAACTCGCTACGTTCCTGAAACGGGCTAATGTTTCTTCGGATAAATCAATCTTGTCCCGGATATCTTGGTCCCGGCCTAAGAGGCGCATCGCCAGGTCCGGGTCGCCCACTAAAACGGTTTGTTCATTAAGAGGCGTCAGATACATCTCAATATGATGTTGCGGCGCCGGATGTTGCTCGTCACCCACCAGGATAATTTTTTTACCGAATTTTGTTTCCAGATAATTTTTAAAATCATTAAAAGAATGGCCGGTGGTTCCAACGTTATCTTTAACCAGGTTATAATCAATAAACATCAGGTGGCCGGCGTTAATCAGGTCGCCGCCGTGAAAATATAGATTGGTTTTTTCCACCTGATAATCTTGCGGAAATAACGACGATAATTTCCAGGAGACAAACCAGTCATTAATGCGGGCTTCACAACCGTATTCCGGCCGGGGCGGTAACATCAGAACGCCTTTAAGATTTTTATCAACCCCGCTCTTTGGGTGCGCCAAAAGGGCGGGATAAACCGGGACTTTGGCCAAAAACCTGTCCCGGGCCCAGGCCGTGATATTACATTCCATAATTAACGGATAAAACCGGCTCAGATTCAAAATACCCGCCTCTTTAAATTCTTTCATCAGGACATCAAAAGCCGGTTGGTCGGAACAGGCCACGTAAACTTTAACATCAGATGCCATCGACCGGAACAGGTCCAGATAAGCCGGCAGGATTTTAGGAGCGGACTCAATCGTAAAATGGATAATTATTTCTTTAAGAGCGCCGGTCGTATCGGAAATAACCACTCCTTCATAATTAATCTTATCCGGCTTAACCAGGAAATCCACATTATGATAGGCCGGTAAAGGCGTTAGGCATATATTTATTTGAATCAATAAACAAGTAACGCCAATGCCTAAAACTCCACCGGCTAAACTATTCTTGATAATACGGGGCATATTATTTATTGGCGAACTAAAACCTTATTGTTATCTTCCCCGGTCTGAATCGTATCAGAAGTAAATGCGCAGACCGGAGTGGACAGAAATTCATTGAACGGTTGGCTGCGTTGGCTGACAAAAACCAGATAAGTCGTAACATTAGTAGTTTCCAAAGTGTCTAATGATTGAGTGGCTAAAATAATTTCTTTTTGCTCAACGCCTTCCGGCGGAAGCGTGACCTCAATCTTCTGGTCAAGAATGGATACCGGAATCGGCATCATTCTGGCAAACGCAGAAGAAGTAGTCTGGTTTACTTTTAGCATAAAAACGATTTGCTTTTCTTGTTGAGCGGGATTTTTCATGTCAATCTTAAGAATGATATTTTCAGTTTTTTCATCGGCCCGCTTCAGGGCTTTAATAGTAACCGAACAGCCTTCCATTTGTAAAGTGGTAACTTTTGCCGTAAGCAAATCCTCTTTTACATTTTTCATCTTATCCATATCAGGATCTAAGGCACCTATATCTGTATAGTTCAACCCGCCTCCGACCAGGCAGACCACCAGGAATATCATCCATCCGGTTGTTTTCATAAAACACCTCCTCGTTAAAAATCAGTTTTAAACCATCTGCATCTGTATAAGATACCTTCTTTAATTCTTTTTTATTCCCGAAAAATAAAAAACTGTTCATTTTTTTCTTGTTTATCAGAGTTATTTATGTTATAATTATATAAATATACTAATGGGGTATTAAAAATGCGCTCAACAACTTTGGTAGACGTGGCTAACGCGGTCAATCTGGATATGAAACTGGTCCGCAATATACTGACCGAAAAACCAGGTCTCTGGGTCGGTAAAGAAATGATGGACCAGGTTTTTCAAGCCGCGCGAAAACTTCAATACGACTTCAAAAAATTAAAAATCGGCAAGCGGATGAATCTGCGCAAAGAAGTGCTGGCCGAACTTCTGCAACAGGTTAAAAAACATCCCCGCTGGGGAAGAAAACAAATTATCGAACACCTGAAAAAATCACAGGAACTACTTGAACGAGTTCACCGGCGAACCTTCCTGCAGGAATTCACCGAATAAGCTAACCACTGATAAGTAATCGGTTATCGGTGATCAGTAAAAACAGAACTGATTCGCCTTGCTAATCATTGAATTTAACATTTTTCCTATAGAAGCATGAGGAACGCCTGATTTGGTCAGTTAGTGAATACATTTCTTCTTTGGGGAATTTTTTGGATACCTCATAAATCTCCCTTAATAATTGACGAGATATTTTGTAAACTTCTAAATCTCTAAAACTTTTCGCACGTTGCATTTTTTATCTCCTACTGATAACTGATCACCGATTACTGATTACCGGTCACCGGTTACTAAGATGGTTCACTTGTTGTTTAATCCCCCGGCCAGAGACGGGTTGGATTTTCCGGCCTCTTCCCTCATCGCATCGCACCATTCTTTGGTATAATTTTCGTCATAAAGAAACTGATAGAATTGTTCATCCAACCAGTCCAGGATGCTGTCCGGTGAAATAATTAAACTTAAATGCGGAACGGGGATGGCGATAAAATTGGTATAAACGCTAATCATAGAAGACACCCCGATAAATTCTCCGGTCTCGCCCAGGAAAACCCCGCCGCCGGAATTACCGAAAATCGTCGGGGCGTTGGTCATCCAGAATTTCTCCCCGTTCATCTCGCGTTTTAAACTGGTTACCTCGCCGTAAGTGGGCAGCGGGTCATATCCGAGCGGACAACCCATCACATAAACCGGCGAAAAAATATTAATCATCTGCATTTTTCCCCTGGTAACCAGACGGGCTTGGGCCGGAAACGGCCGGTTGCTTTTAATCTTCAACAAAGCCAAATCCTTACTCTTATGCGCACCGACAATCTCCGCCTGATAAGGCACCATCTCCTCGCCTTTTTCATCATAAACCTTAATAGTTATTTCCGATAAAATCTTACCCGCCCCGATAATATCCGGACCCGCGGCTTTATCCTTAGATTCAATGATCTCGTAAATGACATGATAAGCCGTCAGGACATAAGTATGATAATTATTATCCCGGTCAGGCCGGCTGTAAACAATCGTTCCGCCTCCGACACTGTCATTAGTTTTAATCCAAACCGACG
>CAKKQI010000125.1 GCA_919901895.1 Candidatus Brocadiaceae bacterium
AATACCGGTATTTCATTATTTCTTTACAGACGTTTCCGGTTGACAGCGGTTTACCAATTCTTTTGGTCCGCACTTGCATTTGACGTAACCGTTCCGGATGGCGCAAAAGAAATTCCACTTTTTGAGCGACGTCTTTTTCATCCCGGCTAAAAAAGGCGGCCCCGTGGTTAACCAGGTAATCAACGTTATACATCTCCTGCCCGGGAATCGGACAATAGATAATCATCGGCAACCCAGAGGCCTGCGCTTCGGAAACGGTAATCCCCCCCGCTTTGCCCACGAGAAGATCGCTGACTTTCATCAATTCGTTCACTTCTTCCACAAAGCCGAAAGGTTTAATATTTCTGTATCGCCGGGCTAGCGGCGCTATTTTTTTCAACAGCCGCTCGTTCCGGCCGCAAATAATAACCAATTGAACCGGTAAATGGATTAACTCCTCGCATAATTTTTTAATCTTACCTAACCCATATTCGCCGCTCATCACTAAGACGGTAAATTTTGAGGATAATCCGAATTTCTTTCTTACATTTATGTTATTAACCGGCCGGCTAAAAACCGGTCTGATGGGAATACCGGTTACTTTGACTCGGCCGGCCGGAATTCCTTTTGATATCAAAAACTTTTTGACTTCATCCGAAGCCACAAAATATAAATCATTTTCCCGGTTAATCCATTGCGAATGCACCCCGAAATCGGTAATCACCGTAGCAATATAAAAATTTAAGGATTTTTTAAAATCAGGCAATACCTGCGTTGGCACCGGATAAGTGGAGATAATAATATCAGGCCTGGCTTTGGCCAGAAATTCACGGGCTTTTTTACGGCCGGGGCGGCTGATTTTACGCCAGAGTCTTCTGACTTGCAGTGAGCGGAGCAAATCTATTTTACCGGATGAACGGCCGAATAATTTATCGGTTACGTCAAAAAAAAACCGGTAAGCCGAGGGAACCCTTTTAATAGTCTGTTTATAAAGATAATACAACGATTTATCCGCCACCGGCGCAAACTGTTTCATAAAATCAATAATTTCCACCGAAACCTTATTGGCATAGCGGCAGTTAAAGTAACCTCTCAACGCATTCGCCACACTTTTATGACCACCCCCGTAGGCCGCCGTAAAAATAATAACCTTTAATCTTCTCATAATTCGTGTTATATCAAATTACCGGAAAAAAAGAAAAATTTTTCACTTAAATTCTGTACTTTTCATAACTAAAATAATATCATCAGGATACATCAAAAAAATCTTTCATAAAATCTAAGATTTTCTGTTGACAATACTACCGGTAGGGTTTATAATATGACCCACCACAAGGGGTGGTAGTATTAAAATTTAACCATCGTTAGGAATTTAGAGATGATTCCAACGTAAAAGAGTAACCACGGATTACACTGATTAAAAAATAGATTATCAGCCTCGGGCTGACACGGATTAAATCTGTGTAATCTGTTTCAATCTGTGTAATCAGTGGTAAAGAGAGGAAGTAATTATGGCACGTGTTTATTATACGGAACAAGCGGCGATTCAGAATAAAGGCACCACCGAGGAGGGCTGGCCGTTACCCAAATTTACGGATAATGCCCGAACTGTTTTAGAAAGGCGTTATCTCAGACGTGATGAAAACGGTAAACCGGCTGAAGACCCGACCGGAATGCTCAAACGCGTGGCGCGGAATATCGCCAGCGCAGAAAAAATTTTTAACCCGCAGGCGGATACTGAAGAGTGGGCCAAGACTTTTTACACCCTGATGGCTAACCTGGAATTCGTTCCGAATTCCCCCACCCTGATGAACGCCGGGCGTGAATTACAGCAATTATCCGCCTGTTTTGTCTTGCCGGTGGACGATTCCATTGAAAGCATTTTTGAAATCATTAAAAATACCGCCCTGATTCATAAAAGCGGCGGCGGCACCGGATTCTCGTTCTCCCGCATCAGGCCTAGAAATGATATTGTTTCCACCTCGCACGGACTTTCCAGCGGACCGATTTCGTTTATGAAAGTTTTTAACGAAGCCACCGAAGCCATTAACCAGGGCGGATTCCGCCGCGGCGCCAATATGGCTATCCTTAACCATAACCACCCGGATATTAT
>CAKKQI010000126.1 GCA_919901895.1 Candidatus Brocadiaceae bacterium
TTTAACCTAGTGGTGGTGACATGCGTGTAAATCTGCGTGGTGGAAATACTTTTATGTCCCAGTAATTCCTGAACGCTGCGTAAATCAGCCCCGTGATCCAGAAGGTGCGTCGCAAAACTGTGGCGCAAGGTATGCGGCGAAATTTTCCGGGCCGGCAAGCCGGCGGCACGGGCATAGGCAATAATTAATCGCCTGATGCTGCGGTCGGTCAAATGCCCGCCCCGGTGATTAAGAAAGAGATAACTGTTGGCATCGGTTTTCTGCCCGGCTTCACGCCGTTTGCTTAAAGATGATTCCACTGATTCCAGGGCCGGCCGGCCCAGCATCGCCAGCCGCTCTTTCTTGCCTTTGCCGTAAACCTGCATAATGCCGTTGTTAAAATCGATATCCTTGATTTTTAATCCGACCAGTTCGCTGATTCGGATTCCGCCGGAGTATAAAGTTTCTATTATGGCCTGGTCGCGGCAGCCGGATAATTTAGTGATATCCGGTGCGGCTATTAATTTCCGTAGTTCCGTTTCGGTCAAGAAATCGGGCAGTTTTTTTTCCAGGCGCGGTGTTCTTAAAACATCGGTGGGGTTAACGGATACAATTTCCATTTTATTCAGCCATTTAAAGAAGGCCCGGCAGGCGGCCATCTTGCGCGCCAGCGAAGAGTTTTTCAAATTATTTTTTCCGACTAAAGCGGGACGGGTCTGTTTTAGATAAACGATGAAACTGCGCAGGATTAACGTGGTGATGGCTGAAGGAGAAACAATTTCTTCTTTTTTCAGAAATTCAAACAATTGGGTCAGGTCCTCTTCATAGGCCCGGATGGTCTCCGGCGAGGCGTTCCGGCTCGCGAGGTAATCCATGAATTTTTTAATCAGGTCTTTCATATTATGTTTTATCGGTTAGAATCAGAAAATATTTGACCGGAAAGCCCGAAAGCAGAAATTATCAGTTCTATTTTTTGAGAGGACTTTGCTGTTTAGTATAATCCTGGATTTTCATCTGGAGGTCGGCCGGGCTCTGGGCGGCTTCAAGCATATCCTGGTAATTAATTTTTTTGTTCTGGTAAAGGTTAAACAGGAAATCATCCAGGAGGAACATCCCTTCTTTTTTGCCGGTCTGAATGGCGGAAATTATTTTATGGGTTTGATTTTCCCTAATCAGGTTTGCCACGGCTGCGGTAACAATCATAATTTCAAACCCGGCCACGACGCCGGTATTATCTGCTTTGGGAAGCAGCATCTGGGAAACGACCGCAATTAACGAGGAAGCTAATTGGGTGCGGATTTGTTCCTGCTGTTCTTTGGGGAAGGCGTCAATCATGCGGTTGACGGTCCGGGCCGCGCCGGTAGTGTGCAAGGTGCCGAAAACCAGGTGGCCGGTTTCCGCAGCGGTAATGGCCGCCTGGATAGTTTCCAGGTCGCGCATCTCTCCGACCAGAACCACATCCGGGTCCATCCGCAACGCTTTGGTTAACGCCTCCGCAAAAGAACCGATATCCGCATGCACTTCCCGCTGGGTAATAATAGATTTTTTATGTTCGTGATAATATTCAATCGGGTCTTCAATGGTGATGATATGGGTATCCATTTCCTTATTAATATAATCAATCATTGCGGCCAGGGTGGTGGTTTTACCGCAACCGGTCGGCCCGGTGACCAGGATTAAACCGCGCGGTCTGTTTAAGAGAGTGGTGATGTTCGGCGGCAGGCCCACTTCTTCTAGTGTTTTTATTTTTGAAGGGATTAAACGCAGCGCCAGGCCGGTGTTGCCTTTCTGGGTATAGATACTGACGCGGAAACGCGCCTTTGTTTCAAAGGCAAACCCGAAATCGCAGCCGCCTTTTTCCTTGATTTCTTGCTGGTGCCGTTCCGAAGTAATCGCTTTCATATAACCGATGGTTTCTTCCGGTTGTAAAGGAGGCAGGTTCAGGGGACGCAGGCGGCCGTGCAGCCGGAGCATCGGCGGTAGGCCGACCGTTAAATGCAAATCCGAGGCCTCTTTTCCCACGACTAAATCTAATAATTTATTTATTTCAACAGCCATATTTTCACCTCGTTAATACGACAAGTCCTGCCGGTGGGTTATTTCAATAATTTCTTCAATGCTGGTCAGCCCCTGTAACAATTTACGCACGCCGTCTTCCAGTAAAGTAACCATTCCGTTCATCCTGGCCTGTTCGGCTATTTTCAAAGTTGCTGATTGATTAAAAGTTAATTCCCGGATGGTGGAATCCATTTCCATCAGTTCAAAAATGCCTTTCCGGCCTTTATATCCCTTATTGCATTCTTTACAGCCGACCGGTTTACAAATAGTTTTTTCTTTAATGTCTTCCGGTTTAAGTCCGACCATCAGTAATTCCATTTCATCCGGCTCGTACGGTTGTTTACATTTTGGGCAGAGCATCCTGATTAAGCGTTGGGCCATCACGGCTTGAATGGAAGCGGCGACCAGGAACGGTTTGACGTCCATATCCAGCAATCTGGTAATGGCCGACGGCGCGTCGTTGGTATGAAGGGTGCTGAAAACCAGATGGCCGGTTAAGGCGGCCTGGGTGGCGGCTTCGGCGGTTTCCAGGTCGCGGATTTCGCCGATCAGGATAATCTGCGGCGCCTGGCGGAGCATCGCCCGGATAATGGAAGCGAAAGTAAATCCGATTTCCGTTCGGACGTGACACTGGTTTACACCGGGCAAAATATATTCCACCGGGTTTTCGGCCGTAATAATTTTACGGTTCGGTTGGTTGAGTTCCTTGAGGGCGGCATAAAGAGTGGTGGTTTTTCCGGAACCGGTCGGTCCGGTTACCAGAAAAATACCGTTTGGTTTTTTAATGATATTCTTAAAACGGCGGTAATCATCCGAGTGAAAGCCTAATTCTTCCAGACCGACCAGTGATTCTTTTTCCAATAACCGCATCACGAGACTTTCACCGTGAATGGACGGGAGGTCGGCGACGCGGATGTCTAATTCCTTACCGCCGAGGTTCAACGGAATGCGTCCGTCCTGAGGGATCCGTTTTTCGGCAATATTCATTCCGGCCATCAATT
>CAKKQI010000127.1 GCA_919901895.1 Candidatus Brocadiaceae bacterium
TCTCATCGGGGCTAACGGGGCCAGCAAGACCACCACTTTGATGACCATTTCCGGCCTTAATCCGTTACGCCAGGGGGCGATTTTTTTCGAGAAACAGAGAGTTGATCATTTACCGGCTCATCAGATTGTGCGGTGCGGTATCATTCAGGTGCCTGAAGGCAGACGGATTTTCTCCCAATTAACCGTGCTGGAAAATCTTCAGATGGGCGGTTATCTCAGGGAAAAAACTGATGCGCCGGTTGATTTAGAAAAAGTTTTTTCCATTTTCCCGGTTCTTAAAGAACGGTGTTATCAAAAAGCCGGAACTTTAAGCGGCGGTGAACAGCAGATGCTGGCGCTGGGCCGCGCCCTGATGGGTCGGCCGCGCCTGCTTTTATTGGATGAGCCATCGCTCGGATTGGCGCCCATCCTGGTGCAAAAAATATTTGAAATCATCCGCGAACTGAACCGCCAGGGCGTCACTATTTTACTGGTGGAACAAGACGCTTATCTGGCTCTGAAACTCGCCCACCGCGGTTATGTGATGGAAACCGGCCGGATTACCCTTTCTGATACCGGTCTTAATTTACTGAATAATCCGCAGGTCAAAAAAGCGTATCTGGGGGAAAGTTAACCCCTGATAAAATTTTCCAAGGAAAATTTTTATGACCGATGAAAAATTAATTAATCACATGGCCGCCCTGGCGCGGTTAAAATTCAGCGATGAAGAGAGAAAAAACTTCGGTGGCCAGTTTTCCCGAATTTTAGAATATGTGGAAAAAATTAAATCCGTTGATGTCGGTAACGTAACGCCGTTAGTCCATACTTATGAGCAGGATAACATCTTCCGTCCGGATGAAAATACGCCGTCGCTCCCGCGTGAACAGGTTTTGGCTAACGCGCCGGCTAAGGAAAACGGGTTTTTTAAAGTGCCTCGGGTCATAGAGTAGTGCCTCGTCAATATTGAATTTGGGGGTATACGTATTTCCTTTATCGTCATTCCTGCGGAAGCAGGAATCCAGACTAATTGGGTTCTCTGGACTCCCGCTTTCGCGGGAGTGACACCTTGAGAGAGTGTCATCCTTAAATCAAACTTGAAGAGGCAGTAGGTTAGCGGTAGCGAAGTAATCTCGCAGAAAAATTTATCATGAAAAAATCATTTACCATTCACGACCTGCCGGTTTCGGAACGGCCCAGGGAGCGGCTGAAAAAATACGGAGCCGAGGTTCTTTCGGCCCAGGAACTCCTGGCCGTTGTTTTAGGCCGCGGGATTAGAGGCGAATCGGTGATGGTTACCGCCCAACGGCTTCTGAGCGAATTCGGCAACTTAAAAGGCATCGCGGCCGCTTCGCTGGAGGAATTATGCCGGGTAAAAGGCATCGGACCGGCCAAGGCATCTCAACTTAAAGCCGTTTTCGCCCTGAACGAGAAACTAAACGATTTGCCCGACGAAACGGAATCGGGTAAAAAACATCCTCTAATCTCTTCGCCAGAAACTGTTAATAAATATATGTACACAAAACTCCGAGATAAAAAGAAAGAGCATTTTTACGTAGTGCTGTTAAATTCCCGCAATAAGATTATTTGTGACGAAAAAATTTCCGAAGGCAGTCTTAATGCCAGTCTGGTTGAACCGCGGGAAGTCTTTCAGCCGGCGATTAAAGCCAGCGCCGCCGCGGTGATTTTTGTCCATAACCACCCGTCCGGCGACCCGACCCCTTCGGATGACGACCTACGCGTAACCCGTGACCTGATTCAGGCCGGAAAAATTTTCAAAATTGAGGTGCTGGACCATATCATCGTCGGTGAAAAAAACTGGTTCAGTATGAAACAAGAAAAATTAATGTAAATCCGCCTCAGGCGGAGGAAAGGAAAACGGATGAAACGGATATTGGGAATCATTGTTATTTTGGTCCCGATTTGCGTCTGGTTGTTACTCCGGACTGAACCGGAAGTAAAAGGTTCGCCTGAAGAATTAAAAACTCCGGCGGCGAAATTGAGTTACGCCATTGGTCAAGAAATCGGAGTTTCCTTAAAAAATATGGGAACAGAAATTGACCTGGTCGCTTTTATGCGTGGGGTTGAGGACAATTTTAAAGGAAGCACGCCTCTTTTAGGCGAACAGGAAGCGGACCAGATCAAACAAGAATTTTTCGGGAAATTAGAGGAAAAACGTATGCGTCAGGTTACCGCACTGGCTGAAACAAACAAACAGGAAGGTGAAAAATTTCTGGCGGAAAACAAGAATAAACCGGGCGTCATCACCACGGCCAGCGGTTTACAGTATGTGGTATTAACCGAAGGAACCGGCCCAAACCCCAGAAAAACCGACCAGGTTAAAGTCCACTACCAGGGAACACTGCTCAACGGAACAGTATTTGACAGTTCCTACCAGCGGGGGGAACCGATCGTTTTTCCTTTGAACGGAATCCCCGGCTGGATTGAAGCACTGCAACTGATGAAGGTAGGCAGCAAACATCGTCTTTTTATCCCGTCAAATCTGGCCTACGGTGAAAACGGGGCCGGACCGATGATTGGGCCAAACGCCACGCTTATCTTTGAAGTAGAATTGATAGCGATTGAGAAATGAAAACAGATGGCGGCCCCACCCCGCCTAGCAGACCGTGTCATAACCTCTTCTGTCATTCTGAACGGAGCGTAGTGGAGTGAAGAATCTCGTTTTAATTAAGATCCAAGCAAGATTCTTCGCCCTTACGGGCTCAGAATGACAATTACGACACAGTCTCTAGGCGGGGCCGTCGCTACATCAGAATAAAAATATGAACTTATCCCAGAAAACCGCCCTGGAAATTAAAGAACTGATTATCCAGAAAGAAGTCAAAGCCGTTGAGATTCTCACTGAACTCTTCCGGCAGATTGAACAGGTTGAGCCGGCCGTCAAGGCGTATTTAACCATCACCAAAGAATCCGCCTTAAATCAGGCGCAGGCAATAGATGAAAAAATCAGCCGCGGTGAAAAATTAGGTAAACTGGCCGGCATCCCGATTGCCATTAAGGATAATATCTGCACCGAAGGCCTCAAAACTACCTGCGGTTCTAAAATTCTGCATAATTTCATCCCGCCTTATGATGCCGCCGTAATTAAACGCATCAAAGAAGAAGACGGCATCATTATCGGTAAGACCAATCTGGACGAGTTTGCGATGGGTTCTTCCACGGAAAATTCCGCTTTTGGTCCGACGCGTAATCCCTGGGATACCACGCGTGTCCCGGGCGGTTCTAGCGGCGGCTCGGCCGCGGCCGTGGCTTCTGGTATGGCCTTGATGGCCCTCGGCTCGGATACCGGCGGCTCCATCCGTCAACCCGCCGCCTTCTGTGGGGTAGTCGGATTTAAACCTACCTACGGACGCGTTTCGCGACACGGATTAGTTGCCTTTGCTTCATCGCTTGACCAGATTGGCCCGATGACGAAAAATGTCTGCGATGCCGCCCTGCTTTTAAGTGTCATTTCGGGCAAAGACCCGATGGATTCTACTTCTGTACCTCTGGAAACACCGGATTATCCAGGAATAATGGAAAAATGGAATCCTGGAATGATGACGGGAATAAAAATCGGAAGACCCAAAGAATTTTTTACCGAAGGGATAGATCCTGAAGTAAGAACTGCGGTGGAAAAGGCCATTAAGGTTTATGAAAAACTCGGCGCGAAAATTATTGATGTTTCGTTGCCTCATACCGAATATGGCATTGCCACTTATTACCTGATTGCCCCGTCAGAAGCGAGTTCCAATCTGGCCCGGTATGATGGCGTGCATTACGGCGATCGGACGCCTCAGTCAGAAGGGTTAATCGATATGTATATCCGGAGCCGGAGTGAAGGGTTTGGCCCTGAAGTCAAACGCCGGATTATGTTAGGCACTTTCTGTCTTTCCAGCGGGTATTACGATGCCTATTATTTAAGGGCTTTAAAAGTGCGGCAGTTAATCAAACAGGATTTTGATGAGGCCTTTAAA
>CAKKQI010000128.1 GCA_919901895.1 Candidatus Brocadiaceae bacterium
TATAGCGGCGATCCCGTCTCGGCGGGGTCGCTTCTTAAATGGCGGGGACCCCGATTAGGTCGGGACTCCACTGTCGTTTCGCAAGCCCCGCCGCTACAGAGAGTTTTAATTGAAGCACATCATATTATTTGCCGTTCATACTGAACCTGATAGAGTTTATAATAAATACCGCGTTTAGTCAAAAGTTCCTGATGGGTGCCTGTTTCGGTATTTTCCCCTTTATGAATTACATAGATGCGGTCAACATTCTGGATGGTTGACAACCGGTGAGCGATGATGATTGAGGTCATCTTTTTGACCATCTTTTTAATGGCCAGTTGGATGTAATATTCGGTCTCCACGTCCACTGACGAAGTTGCTTCATCAAGTATCAGGATCGACGGTTCAAATGCCATAGTCCGGGCGAAGGCGAGCAACTGGCGCTGGCCGGCTGAAATGGTCATCCCCCGTTCACCGATCCGGCTGTCGTATTGGTTGGGTAATTTTTCAATAAAGGTGGAGGCAAAGATATCTTCGCAGACGTCTTTTACTTTACTCTTTGTAATAGTTTCATCCCAGAGTGAGATATTGTCATTGATCGTGCCGGCGAAAAGGAAAACATCCTGAAGAATAATACCCAGACGCCGGCGGAGGTCTTCTTGTTTCATCTCTTTGATGTCAAGGCCATCAATCAGGATCCGGCCCGAATCCACATCATAGAAACGGCAGAGCAGGTTAATCATAGTTGATTTGCCGCTGCCGGTGACGCCGACCAGGGCAACGTTTTCGTTCTTCTTTATTTTAAACGAGATGTTCTTCAGAACCGGTTTCCCGGGTTCGTATGAGAACGTGACATTGTCAAACTCGATCTCATGTCCCATGGGGTCTTCTTTAAGGTTCTGCGGTATGGCCGGGTTCCGGACATCAATCGGCGTATCTAGGATTTTGAAGATGCGTTCGGCTGAAGCCATGGCACCCTGGAACATTAAATATTTATCGGTCAAGTCCTGGATCGGACCGAAGAAATTAACGCTGTATTCCAGAAATGTATAAACCATTCCGTAGGAGATCGCGTCTTTCAGGACCAACCCGCCGCCGAAATATAAAAGCAGGGCAATGACCGTGCCTCTCAGTATCGCGACCGACGGTGTAAAAACCGACTGGTAAATTACAGCCCGGCGGGAAAGGTCAAAGTGCTCGTAATTTATGCCGGAGAATTTCTTATGGGTTTTGGGTTCCTGATTGAATACCTGAATCACCTTTATGCCGGAAATGCTTTCAGCCAGAAAGGCATTTAATTGCGCCAGTTTTTTCTGCACGGTCCGGTAAGTCGTTCTTAGTTTTGGCTTGAATATTGCAGTCAGGGTCAGCAGAATTGGCACGACCGATATTACAATCAGCGCTAATTTATAGTTCAGCCAGAACACGGCTATCACCAGAACGCCAATCATAAATATGTCGTTCACTACGGTGACCATCGCCACGGACAGGAAATCACCTATGGCATTGACATCGTTGGTTACCCTGGTAACCAGCCGGCCCACCGGCTGTTTGTCATAGAAGCCCAGGGACATATTTTGCAGGTGTCCGAATGTCTTCATCCTGATGTCAAAGATAATCCGCTGGCCCAATTTTGACAAGGCGTAACCCTGCCAGATACTTAACAGCAGGCAAATAGTTATGTTAGCCAGGCAAGCCAAAGCCAGCATCATAAACATCTGTTTATCAGCCTGACCTGGTTGCAGTTCATTTAACGCCAGACCTTGCAACCTGGGTCCAATGGCGACTCCCAGCACCGTTAAAACAAGTGTCAGGAGGATGATGAAAACCGCCAATCCTTTATAGGGTTTGGCAAAGACCAGAAGCCGTCTGGCTAAACTCAGGTCATATTGCTTGTCAACAATGTCATCTTCCTGGTGATACGTTTGCATAATTATTCTACCGACGCAGTTTAGTCCCTTTCCAATTGTTCTTTGATATTCTGGTATTCGCAGAATCTGGCATAGGCATTATTTTTATTAATCAGTTCCGAATGGGTTCCCTGCTCAATAATTTCTCCTTTATCCATAAAGACAATAAAGTCAGCCAGGCTCATCACGGCCAAGCGATGCGAGACTACAATTATGGTCTGCCGCCTCGTTTCGAGGCGAGCCTCGCCCTGCTGGGCGGGGCTCCGGGATTTATTCTCGATGATATTCCTGAGGATTTTCTGTTCGGTTTCATAATCCACGGCCGAAAAACAGTCGTCCAGAAGCAGCAAAGGCGGATTTTTCATCAATGCCCTGGCTAAGGTAATCCGCTGGCGCTGTCCGCCTGAAAGGTTAATGCCTCTTTCGCCCAGATAGGCGCCATATTTCTGGGGCAAAGAATCAATGGCTTCGTGCATCACCACCGATTCAGCCGCTTGAATGATTTGTTCATTCCCGAAATAATCGGGACTCCGCCGCCGCTCCGCAGCCGCCGCAGTATCTAATCCAAAGGTTAGGTTATCTTTGATGGTATCCGAGAAAAGGAAGACATCCTGAGGCACGAGGCCCATCATTGAGCGCAAGTCCTTAATTGAATAGTTCTTGATATTAACGCCGTTAATCAGAATCTCGCCCGAGTCGGAGTCGTAAAACCGGCCCAGCAGATTGAGCAGGGTTGTTTTGCCTGAGCCAATGGGCCCGGTAATTGCCACGGTGGAATTAGCCGGAATCTTAAGATTGATGTTCTTAAGCGCCGGCATCGTCTGGAAATTATCCTGTTGGGGTATTCCGTCCGGAGATAATTCCGGTATCTTGTGTGAGAAGTTGACGTTTTTGAATTCCACCTCCAGATGGTTGGTATCGGGCACGGGTTGGGCGCCTTCATCCTGTACTTCGGGCTTAATATCAAATATCTGCAGCAATCTTTTCAAAGAGGCCGAAGCCCGTTGATAGATCGTCATGGAAAATCCCAATCCGGCCATCGGCCAGGCAATCCGGCCCAAAAGTTGCATAAAGGCCACCAAATCACCCGGCGTTATTTTGCCGTCAATTACCTGTAACCCGCCCATCAGGAGTATGACGAATGCGCTGAAACCGACGTTGAATCCCAGGAACGGATGAAAAAATGATGAAAGTTTAGCCAGAGAAAGATTCTTCTTCAGATAGATATCATTCGCATTGCGAAAACGGTTTAACTGGGTTTCCTCTTGGGCAAATGACTTAACCACCCGGATGCCCGAGAAATTCTCTTCGGCTGACTGGGATATGCCTGATAAGGATTTTTGCACCTCGTCGCTTTTAGTATGCAGGCGTTTACTGATAGACCGCACAAAAAAAGGTATCAGGGCGCAGCTGAGAATGGTGTAGAGCGTCAAACTCGGGCTCTTGCTGATCATAATGAACGGCACCATTATAAAATAAAATGAAATGTCCATTATGATGAGTGCCCCGTCGCCCAAGAACATCCGCACCCATTCAACGTCACTGGTGGCGCGTGACATAATATCGCCGGTCCGGGCATTGTGGAAGAAATTCATGGACAGTTTCTGGAGATGGCTAAACAACCTGTTTCTGATATTGTTGGCAATCGAAAGTGAAGCGCTGGTAAATAAATAACGCCACCAGTAGCGCAGAAATCCCTGGATGACTACCCCCGCAAAATAAACCAGCAGGATTAAACCCAGATGCTTCACGGCTTCGGCCAGCCCTATTTTCCCGCTGAGGCCGCTGATCATACTGTCAAACGCCAGCCCGGTCAGCAAGGGCAGGGAAACATCAATAATGTCAACGATAAAAAGCGCTAAACCCGCAATGATGTATTTATTGGAGTGTCCCTTTAAAAACGGCAGAAATAACTTCAGGTTCTTGAACATAATTATATGAGGTTATATCATTCTATGAAAAAAACAAGAAAAAGCAGTAATGTTTGAAAGCAGTTAGTGCATCCTTAATTATTTAGCCGTTTGAAGCCTACGACACTGAAGAGGATGGGCTTGCCCATCCTCTTCTCTGGGGGTGATGATGAAAATGCGGGTGCAGGGGTTAGTTTTTTTCTAAAAAAAATAAAAATCCAGTGGACAAAAGGCAATCATCGGTTATACTGATTATGGAGGAAATAAGAGTCCTCGATAAAGGCAAACTCGTCGAAAGACGGGGACGCAAAGCTAAAGGGCCTAATCCCTGCACCACGTAGGGTTCAGGATGATGGCAGCCTGGCCGCCGAAAGGATAATAAAGTGTTGCAACTTTTTTGCGGGTGTATTATAATAAACCCACTGTTTCTTTTCGGCAATCCAGGATGCTCTGACGGAGGGGGCTGAAAAGAGAAGTGGGTTTTTTTCTAACCACTGATTTCCGTCAAAGGCGGAAACACGGATTAAAAGGCATATTGATATGATGAAGCAATCTAAATTAAACGATCGCTTTAGCCAGAGTGGCTTAACTATGGTTGAAGTTATCGTTGCGATGACTCTTCTGACGGTGGGCGTGGTCTTTATCCTTTCCGTGATGGTCTCGGCCCTGCAACAGCGCGAGGTGTCGCGGGAACGGGATATCGCCAAAAATGCCGCGGTGGCTAAACTGGAAGAAATTAAAGCATACACTTTTAGCAGTATCTACACAACGTATAACCAAACCTATTTTAACGTGTCCGGACTGGTTAAACGAACCGACAAATCTGATGAAGGATACAGCCAGGTGAATAACAGCAATGTCAATTTATTAGATGTGACCGTGACGATTTACTGGAAAAGTACGACCGGTAAGGACGAAGACATGGCGATGTGGACAATGGTCGCCCCTTCTTCTCCATAATATAAAAAATCTAAAAAATTATGAAAAAAGAATCGGGGATGACGTTAATGGAAGTAATGATTGCCGCGGCCATATTTACGGTAATGATGAGCGGAATTATGTATATTCTTTTAAGCGGACAGGATATGTTTAATCAGGGGTCGGCTCAATCAGTTGTTGAAACAGAAGGGCTCCGACTGCTTGACCGGGTGTCCAGCGACCTGCCCGAATGTAAAATAATCACCGCTCCCATCACCAATAATAACCACGCGATTTTAACAATTCAGATTCCGGTTATTTCCGGCACATCTTATTGGTCCAGCACCGGCACTATTTACTGGGGCGCCGATGGAAACCAGGACTGGACGATTACCTATCAGTTTGAAACTGATAGTACTAACACCCGGGATGAAATCGTTACTCAAAAAGATTATAACCGGGATAACGACATTAATGATAAGTTTGCCATAGGTAAGATGGTTAGAATAATTAAGAACGGAGCCGGAGCAGAACAAAGTCGCACCACCTTATGTGCCAATATCATTGTCAATTGGAATAACACCAGTCTGAGTCCCTATACGCCAAGTGCTGTTTATTACGGTTTTGACCTGGATGTAAACTCCAACGGTGCTTCAGACCCGCTTTTTCAACGTCTTAATTATCTGGGTAATGAAGATTCAATTAATGGTACCCGGGTAAAACTTAATTTCTATCTTTCTAAATTAGGGGCTAAAAATGAACCGATTTTTATTAATGTGGCCAGTGAAGAAAAATTAATTAATCCGCAATCGTAACAACAGATTACACTGATTTCAAGAATAGTCCGCCTTAGGCGGAACACGGATTAAATCTGTGTAATCTGTTTTAATCTGTGTAATCAGTTGTAAAAGGAGGTCGATTATGAATACGAAACAGAGTGAATCCGGCTCAATCCTGATTGTAACCATATTTATTATGATGATACTGATTGGATTTGGGGTTGGGTATCTGGCCATGACCTCAGCTCAGTTTAAGCAGACTGAATCCAGCATAACTTATCAGACTTCATTGGAATCCGCCTGGGCCGGATTGGAGATGGCTAAAGTGACCATGGTTAACGGTCACGATACCACGATCCAGCCCTGGACGCCGACCGGTTCGGTAGCCGGCGCCTTAGGGTGGGATGATGAATTACAGGCCAGCAATACCAATGAATCTACCCTGGACTTGACGGCAACGCCCATCAATATCGGAACCGATACCAGCCAGTTCCGGTTAGTCCGGCTGATTAATTATCACGGTACCTCTTTTGGGGTGTGGATGACTGATAACAACGATGGCGACGGCAACCTGTTGAATGACAGCGACGACCTGGTGATTCTGGATATCCCGGCCGGATTAATGCAGCCGGTGATAACCGACCCAACCGTTGATATCCAGCACAAATTCCACTCGCTTTTTGAAGCAATCGTGCAGTATAAACCGCCGCTTTACGAGCCGCATAATGCGGTGGTAACCGGCGGTTCATTACAAATTTCCGGTAATGCCAACATTAACGGGCAAAACGGAAACGTTTACGTTAACGGTAACCTGACCGTAACCAATAATGCCATAGTGGAAGATACGGCCTATGCGACCGGCACTGTTACGGTTAACTCACCGGCCACGGTCGGTTCCAGGCAGCCCAATTCCCCGACTTTTGACGTCCCGCCGATTACCCCTTCGGATTATGCCTCGTTTGCCGATTATACGTTGAAAAGCGACGGGAAGATTTATGACCAGTTCGGGGTTGAATACGCCGGCGCACTTGGTTGGGCTTTCAGCAACGGCCAGTGGGATTACAACAGTAACGATGCTTATAATTATACTTTTTATATTCAGGTTGACGACCCGATGGCTAATAAAGCAGCCACCGCTATTAGCGGTTCTCCTAATAACTGGCAGGTTACTTTAATTTCCAACGGTTCCATTAAGGTTACGGGTACACCGACAATGACTCCCAAGCAACCGGGCACCTTGATGATTGCCGGAGGAGATATCTCGATTAAAGGTGGTGTCAGTAATACTTTTAACGGCGTGATTGCCACGCATGAACAGATTGAACTGCTCGGCACCCCGAACATTACCGGTTCCATTCTGGCGGAGGATGCGGTTGATACCCATGATGTCGTATCCACCGGCAGCACTTTTGATCTATCGTTGAGCGGTACGACTAATATTACTTTTAACGGGGCCGTAACCACTATTCTTGATGCCGGCGACCCTTATATTAAGATTATGGGGATAAAAAAGATAAAATAATAGAGCGTGTTCAAAAAGAGTAGATTTAGGTTTTTTGACCCGAATCTAAAGAGTAGTTTCTGGTCTCCTGACCCGAAAACAGCTAAATAGAAACAGGTCAGGAGCCCTGTTTCTACCCTCTCAAAAGGGCGGGGATTTTTAGACACGCTCAATAAAATTTTTTGCGAGAATTTTATGCCTAAAACAATATTGATAATGATGCTGGTTATGGGCACTTTTATGTTAGCCCCGTCCCGGCGGGGCAGTTTACGGGCTGATGAAATTATCCTGAAAAACGGCGCTATCATGGAAGGTAAAATTATCAGCGATGATGGTCAGGAAATAGTTTTAAAGGTTGATTACGGGCAGGTCGTTTTGAACCATGACGAGATTGCCTCGATTGAAAAATCAGAATTTGTGCCTAAAGAGGCGTCCGGTTCGGATACCATCATAGAGCCATCGTTTTTACCTGTTTTACCCCCTGATGAAAGCAAGCCGGATACACCGGCTGGGCCCGATAATCCGCCTAAGGCGGACGGGGCTGGCGAGTCAGTGATTGAGGAGTCTAAAGATGTCTCTCTGGTTCCGGTTGAAATAGCACCGATTACTCCGACGGTTATAGATAACGCCGATTCTCAAAAATCAACCTTAACTATCAAATTAAAACTCAGTAATGAGGGCAAGACAGGATATCAACAAGCCATTAATAACGCGGTTAATAAATTGGTGGTTAGAATCAGTGAAGATCTGTCAACCGTTCAGAACCTGATTGAGGAGTTAATTGCCGCGGCTAAGGAAGATATCCCGTATATGATTGAACTCCTTAACCAGATTGAAGAACCCAAGGTTTTACGCTGGGTTATTTATGCGTTGGGAGAGACCAAAGATGCCGGCGCGATTGAATTCCTTTTGCCCAAGTTGAATGATAAAGATGAAACCGTTCAGAAAGCAGTGGTGGATGCTCTGGTAAAGATGGAAGCGCCGGGAATTATTGGTTTTTTTCGGGAGCAAATAAAAGCTGGATCTTTCCCGCCGGCCGTGATGGTCGGAATGATTAATGCACTGGGGCGGGCTAAAGATAAGGCCTCTATTTTCCTTTTACTTGACTTGCTGGATAATAAAAATAACGATATCCGTTACGCTGCTTCGCATTCCGTCGTTAAACTTTTTGAAATCAGCGGAGAAGGCGAGTACCAGATTGATGTCGTGGCCGTATTGAAAAATAAACTTATCGGTGGTTCGCCGGTTATGAAAAAAGAAATAGTTAATATTCTCAACCAGTTAAAAAATCCGGAGGCGACGGATCTGCTGATTGAGTTATTAACCGATGAAAATGAAGAAGTGAGAAGTATGTCGGCCATTGCGATCGGGAACCTGGGCATTACGGACCATAAGATTATTGAATTCCTGGGAATCCGTTTATTAGAAGAACCTAATACCTGGACGCGGATGCAGATTATTCAGGCGTTACAGAAAAGTAATGATTACTCAGTCATACCGATAATGATTGAGGGTTTAAAAGACCAGGAGGAAAACATCCGGCTCTGCGCCGCCCGGGCGCTTAAGACCATCACCAAACGTTCTTTCGGTGATAATTACAGTGCCTGGAAGGGCTGGTGGGATACGCTCCAGGGAAAAAATTGAGATTTTGTTGAGCTACGGGGGTATAAATAGTGAGTCCTTGCCCGTTAGCGAAATCCCGACCTTTCGGGGATGTTTTTGTAATTATTTAGCCGAATGAAATTGTTCGTCTCCGCTCCGCCAGGGCGGGGCGGACAGGCAGACCCGAAGCCAAAACTATCGCCAAAGGCGATAAAGTTGATTCGAAAAGTGAATCGCTTACTCACTTGGAGGCTATTAATCTTTGTCCATTCGGCATCAGTGGTATTTAAAGATTTCTTCCCTTCTTCTTCCAACTCTTGTATTATTTTTTGACATCCGCATTAATCACGTTTTCTGGTCCGGTCTGCTCCGTGGTTATTTTAGTTGACTTTTTCATTCAATCATTTATAATAAAAATAAATTTTTCTTCCGGGGAAATTAAGGGTGGTAATATGGGATTAAAAGGTGATCTAACTACTTTCAGTCTGGCCGAGGTATTCCAGATGATTGCCACAGCCCGGAAAGAGGGCACGTTGGTTGTGGAGGACGGGGAAAGCCGGAAAGTCATCTATTTTAGTAACGCCGGCGTCAAATTGCTGTCTTCGGGAACCAGGAAATACTTGCCGTTGGGAGAACTTTTAATTAAAGCCGGGTTGCTTACTTCAGTTCAATTAAAAGATGCGCTGGCCCGCCAAAAAAGAAGCCAACGTAAATTAGGTGAAATTTTATGTGACCTAGAGATTGTTAAACAGTCGGATATTGACCAGGCCGTCCGGCAGCAAATTGAGGAAGAGATTTACGACCTTTTTACCTGGCCCCAGGCCAATTTTGAATTTATTGAAGGCGACCTGCCTGAAGAATTCAAAGAAAAAGAACATCAGATTACTTCCCTGCACTTCAACGTTAACGCCCTGATTTTTGAATCTGTCTGCCGGATTGACGAATGGCAGTTAATGAATAAAACGATCCCTAATCATAACATCATTATATCCCTGACTGCCAAAGGCGTTCAACTTAAATCTAACGAGCAATTGGATTCGGAAACGAAATCTATTATTCTCCTGATTAATAACGAACGAACGATTGACCAGGTTATTAAAGACTCGCCGTTTCCTCGTTTTAACGCGGCCAAGGTTATTTGCAGTTTGGTAAAAGATGCGGCGGTTCGGGAAATTGCAACGGAAGAAATTAAAAATTTGGCGGAGCAAGCCCAGCGCTCCGGCCAGACGGAAAAAGCCCTGCTTCTTTACAGGCAATTCCTTAAATTTAATCCGAGAGATCTTTCGGCTAATCAAAATGTCGCCGGGATTCTGGAGTTAATGGAACGGACGGTGGAAGCCGCCCATCAATATAAGCAAGTGGCTGATATTTTGGCGCAAAAAGAAAAATGGGATGAAGCGGCTTCGGCTTACCAGAAAGTTATTAAATATTCCGGTGATAATATTGATGCTCACCAGGCCCTTTTCGGGTTATTGATGAAACGATTCGGCTCCGTCCCGCCCTTTTTGCAAAAAGGGCGGGGCTCCGCTCACCGCCCCGAGCCTGCCCCGATTCGATCGGGGCCTGCCGAGGGCGGCCCGTCCCGTCCCGCCAAGGCGGGGCGGAGCGAGGCGAGTCAGTCCGGCGGGCAAACACTTGACTTAGCCACAACGTTGGCCGCCGGCAAAGATTTTCTAAAACTATTGCTTGAAAAAAAACAGACCAAGCTGGCCTTAGAGGTGGCGCAGCAATTAGTTAATTTTGACCCCAGTGACTTTGAATTGCAGGCATATATTGCCATGGTTTATTATGAATCAGGGGAATACAAAAAATCGCGAAAAATAATTAACCGGGCCCTGGGAAAAATTTCATCCGCTAAGATGAAAGAATTGATTGCTGCCTACCGTGAAATTTTAAAAAACGAACCGCATCAGGCCGATGTCCGTTACCGGCTTAATTTGCTGTCCAATGAAGAACTCAGGCGCCGTCAGCGCCGAAAAGTATTTATCGGCGTGGGCGGCGTTTTTCTGCTGCTGAGTACGTTAGCGATATTATTTTATCTTATTTACGAATTTCCGGCCAGGGAAGAACTTAAAATAATGCAACCGCAGGTAAAACAACTGGAGGCGATGAGGCAATATAAGTTGGCCTTGCAGAAATACCAGGAATTTTATCACCCCGGTGCTTTTTTAACTAATCGGGTAGTGGAAAAGGAAAAGAAACGTTTGGTCAAATATGTCCAGGTGATGGAAAATGAAAAATTAAAACTGGTTGCCGATGATCTGGCTAAGTTAAGAATTTTTTTTAACGCCGCGGCCGAAGCGGAAAAAAAAGATGACTATTTTAACGTGGCGTTAACCTTATATCAAAACTTGCTGGCCGAAGTGGCCAAACGTTCTGAATCGGAGGAAGCCGTTGCGCACCTGTATCGTGAATTTCATCAGGAAATAAAA
This sequence comes from Candidatus Brocadiaceae bacterium, assembly GCA_919901895.1. Lineage (GTDB taxonomy): Bacteria > Planctomycetota > MHYJ01 > JACQXL01 > CAKKQI01 > CAKKQI01. The sequence continues at coordinate 11,032 of CAKKQI010000128.1, forward strand.
AACCGGATTAATGGCATCACTAAATATTTAACCGATGCCAAAACCCTTTCTGCTAAAGCGTTGCAACTTGACCAGGCGGGGCAGATTGATGAGTCCAGAAAAGTTATCATGGGGTTGGTGAAAAATTATCCCAGAACAAAAGAGGCGCATGAGGCGAAATTGCCGCTTAAAATAACTTCCACTCCTTCCCAGGCCGAAGTGTATTTTAATCCCGCCGGGACCGGGGGTGGGATTAAACAGGGTGAGACTCCGCTTAAAGTTTATCTTCTACCTAATAGTTCCGCTAATCTCATGGTCAGTA
>CAKKQI010000129.1 GCA_919901895.1 Candidatus Brocadiaceae bacterium
GCCTGGCGGGAGACGGCGTTAAAACTCTGTCCGCAGCATCCGCCCAGAGAAGTAATCAATAAATTCTGGGAAATAATAGCCCGGCAAACCGCCGAATCATATCTTAAAAAAATCAATCCGAAAAAGCCGCTGTCCAAACAGATTGCTGAATCAATGGTCTGGAGTAGTGTGAATATGGGCGAGGACGCCCGGGTGGTTAAAGGGAAGAATGAAAATGAATACTTTGTGGAGCACCGGCATTGTCCCTGGTTTGATTGGCACCGGCGTCTGGGATTACTGTCCGAAGACCAGCCGGGTTGCGATACCTGGTTTTTTAAGACGGTGGAGTTGCTTAATCAAAAACTTGGCACTAAAGTAAAAATAGAAACCCAGAAATCTTTACCATGCGGGGGTGACTGCTGCCGGCGGAGGATCTGGGTCTAAGGTTATCTTAGAGCCTATCTCGGTAGGATTGGTTTTCTTTCCACGCTAAAGCGTGGCACCCAGTGGATGTTAGGCTTTAGCCTAAGATGAATTCCCTACTGAGATAGGCTCTTAATACAATTCTTTTATATCTCGTCTTCGCTGGAGTTCGCTGGCGTATTGTCTGCCGAGAGTGGTGGCGTTATTTTTAATCCATTCCGTAAGTTTTATTTTTCCAGCCGGCGGTGAATCGGTATAAAGCAAATTTGACATTAGTCCTTCAATTTCTTCTCGGGTGATTATTACATCGCCTACTAATTTTCCAATTAAGAAACCGAAACAATAACCCCAAAAAGGCGGAATGGGAAAAATTGGTCTTTCTTTTCCGATCAGATTGCCTATTTCTTTAACTAAATCACGGTAGGTAAAAGTTTCCGGTCCGATTGCATTGATAATGGAATTATTTGTTTCTTGGCCTTGCGCCACGGCTAATTCAGCCAGATCGTCAACATAAATCGGCTGAAGTTTATATTGTCCGTCGCCGAATACGCCAAACACCGGAAATTTACGCAGGCACCAGGCGATATTATTGATAAGAATGTCTTCCTGGCCAAACAGAACCGTGGGCCGCAGGATTGCGTAAGAAAGTCCTGACTCAATCAACGCCCGTTCTAATTTTGCTTTACCGCTGAAATATTCCAGAGGCGAACTTTCGGATGGATTAGTAATACTGACGTGGATGATTCGTTTCACGCCGGCTTCCTTGGCCGCCGTGAATAGTTTTAAGGTGTTTTCAACGGCCAGGGAATGGTTGAAAGTCCGATAATTAAATCGGACCCAATAGGTGTTATACAAAACCAAAGCGCCGGATAGAGTTTCAATTAATTTATTCTTATTATTAAAGTGGAAAGGGTAAGATTTTATCCTCTGGCCAAAAGGATGGGGACGATTTAATGAATTAGTTAAAGTGCGTACCTCGCAACCGGTATCAAGCAGGCGTTTCGCAATATATTTACCAGAATACCCGAACGCTCCGGTGACAACATGGATTTCTTGGCCAGCCATAGATTTATATTTTAATTTATCATTTATAATTCATAATTACGTTTTAGCCCCCGCCGACCGGAAACGAAATTACTACTTCATCCCCGTGTTCTAAAACGGCTTCCTTATCCGATTGAATGCCGTTGCGGGCAAAGACCACGCCTTTATAACCGCGGTTTTCTTCCAACCGTTTCTGGAATTCCCCGCGGTAACGCTGGCTTAAGTTTTTGATTAAATCGTTAATCGTTGTTTTATCAGGCAGTTTGATTTGTTCGTCGCTTTTGCCGGTCAGTCCGGAAAACGTGCCGAAGTATTTAACGGTGATCGCAATCATGTTGACGTTACTTTTCAAAGGATGGTTCCTATTTGGTTAAAAATTAGGTTGAAAAAATGTTAGGAGTAGCGCAGGATGGTAAGCAACTGGCAAAACCTAATTTTCCGCCAGAGGCGCCGTTCTAAAAACGGGACAATCTCTTTGCGGCTGAGTTAAATCTGACTAACGCTGTCCAATTTATCACGCCATCTTTACAGAATACCTTGCCGAATTCAAACGTAAAATTGTTAATCAGTTTTGAGTACGCTTCCAGGAACTCCTCATTCTTTTCTTTTGCCTTATGGCCTAAAGGTTCAACTATCTGGATATATAACTCGGCATTATCTGATATAAATTCCCAGAACCCCTGACCGCATAGTTTCAAGTAATCACCTTTATCGGGCTGGTTATCACGGCCATAGCAACAACCATTAACTGCGACAATTTTCTTTTTGGCGATATTAGAACCCAATATCCGCTTGGCTTTCTTAAAATTATCAACCATCTTTTTAACCTGTCCGCTATTACCCCAATTCGGGCCTGATTTTATGGAAACGATATATTTGATATTGCGTTTCTCAAATTCCAAATCAACTCCTTCGGCAGACGACTTCTTCCCGTCA
>CAKKQI010000130.1 GCA_919901895.1 Candidatus Brocadiaceae bacterium
GAACACAACGGGGCCGGAGACCTTAGACCTTTATAAGAATTTATTAGCGGACAAGAAAAATCAAAGTCATAAAGCCGTTACGGCTAAAAAAGATGAAATTAAAACAAGAAGTCAGTTTTGCGAAAAACAATTAGGGTTGATTACGGATGCGCGGAAACTTTTTAACGGGTATGCCGAGTTTTACCAAAAAGACAAAAATACTTATATCAGTCTTTTCTATGATTTTTCGTATCCGGAGCAACTTAAGGACTTGAAAGCAATCAGTGTTAAGGAACTTACAATTAAAGACGGAAAGCTGGAGATAAACGGGCGGGGTAATGATTACGGAGCGGCCTGTTTACAAAATGTCCGGTTTTACGAGAAGGTTTCGCTGGAATTTGATGTGAGGATTGAATCGGCCGAACCGAAAGAAATTTGCGCTTTTACGTTATATGACTTCATTAAAAATACCGGTTATGTTTACTCGTTTGGTTACGCCTACACGCCGGTGGCCGGTTTCGGGACCACTGACCGGAATGTCGTTACGGTTTACGGTTCTAAAAAAGAAGCCGAGCCGACTAAAATTATTTCCCTTTTTGACAAACCTAAAATAGAAGCCAAGAAAGATTATCATATCAAGATTATCGCAGCCGATGGGGTCCATCAGGTCTTTAGTGGCAAGGAAAAAACCAGCCGGGACACCAAACATAATGAATTTACCACCGGGTCGGTGGGCGTAGGCGGGGACAAAGGGGTGGTTTTCTATTTTGATAATATTAAAATAGAAGGGGTCTTGGCGCCGGATTACCTGAGTCAAATAGAATCAGATTTGCCGTCCGAATTAAAATCTCCTGAAAAGCAAAAGAAATGAATACCGGCGGCTAAATCATCTTCGACGATTTAGAGCCTATCCGAATAATAGATTTGTCTAAAAACTTTCAATCGAGGGTAAGAGCAGGTCTCCTGACCTGCGTTTATTTAATTGTTTCGGGTCAGGAGACCCGAAACTACCCTTGCCGCGACGTCGGTAGTTATAAAACCGAACTATTTGTTTAGGTACATTCCGTGATTCTGCTCAGCCAGGTTCTTTAAAAATGCGGCTTCGGCTAATTCTTCCGGAATACCGACAGAAATCGTATGTATCTTTAATTGAGCCGTCTGGTTGACGGATTGAATTACTTTAAGAATCTGGTCCATTTCATGATAGGTGCCGACATCAGGATGCCCATCGGACATTACAAAAATTGTATCAATTCCCTCTTTGGTGTTAATTTTGCCGTCCGGGACCAGTTTTGGTTTATCAGGCGGGTCAGCCATCTGGAAAGCCAGTTCTAATCCGCTATAAAGATTGGTGTTGCCGATAGGTTTCCCGGGCACCAGAGTTTCCACTTTTTCTTTAATCCAGGTTAAGGACTGGGGTTGATATTGTTTTCCTGACCCCTGGGTCGGTTGCCAGCCGGTGGCATCATTATTGAATTTAATCATATTAAATTTGACATCAGGGGCAAGGCTTTGGACCGCCTGGGAAAGTTCTTTTCTTAAAATTTCAATCCGGGGCGTGCCTGTTTCGGCTGCGACCATACTCCCGCTGGTATCAACCACAAAAACTAAATTTTTGGAGTACATGGGGATGCCGTAAAACATTGATACGGTGGCGTTATCGCCGGATGGGGCATCGGTCTGGCAAATCATTGAAATTGCCTCGGAGATATCATGTTTTAACCGCCCTGATTCTTTGGCCTGGCGTGTTTTCAAGGCAGTAATAACTGTTTCGCGGACCGATTCATCTCTGACCAAGGATAGATAATTAATGGCGCTGGCTCGCACTTGCCATTCCTTAGCTTCCAGTGCCTGAAGAACCGATAGCAATGCTTCGGGCGGTACAAAAAATGACAAAGTATCCATTGCGGCGATCCGGAGGGCCGGTGGTTTGTCATTGACAAATTTAATCAGTAATTTTTTTGTCTCAGAATGATTTATTTCAGTCATCCCTCTGATTAAGACCAGTTTGATTTCCAGCGGTTTGGCTTCTGCGCTTTTTACCAGTTCGGCGATGGTTTCTTCATTTTTTATCTTACGGATTAACTCAATAATTCTATCCACTACCAGGGGGTCGTCTTTTTTATATTCATTCGGAATAACTTCTTTAACCAGCCATTGAATTAGTTTAGGATGGTCCAGTCCTTCCAGGTGGTCCAAGGCCTTGATGCGTTCTTGGGTTTTATCCTTCGCCGACTCATAGGCAGATTTAAAATCATTTATTTTATCTTGTTCAGATTTTGCTATCGTTAAAAAAAATACCGTTATCGTTATAAAGTAAACAAGAAAATGAACTGCCAAAAAGAGTTTTTTGTTTTCTATTTTCATCTATTTTAATCTGTCTAAACTACTTAAAATTGGTGTAATTATTATATTTTTATTTAAAAACGCAGGTGCCATTATTCTGTTCGGCTAATTTTTTTAAC
>CAKKQI010000131.1 GCA_919901895.1 Candidatus Brocadiaceae bacterium
AGTAATCTCATTAAATAGAGATTGCTTCTCCCGATAGGCATCGGGATCGCAATGACAAAAAGAGGATTATGACACAGTCTGAATGACTACCATTGTGACGAAGCAATCTCACAAACTTACTTGGAGTTACTATAAGATAGGCGTTAAGGTAAAGCGAATGAGGAAGTATGCTTGATAAATTAAAACAGTGCGTTAAAGAATTATTGAAAACTAAAACTGTCGGATGTGTGCTCGGCTATGAAATGGGCGATAACCCTCAGATAGCCAGGCCGGTTGCTATCACTACTCCGGATGAAGTTGAACGGTTGGTCTGGAATGAATACTGCATCCCCATTTTAGCCAAATATGTTCTTAAACCGGAAGTGCGGTGTTATGGCAAAACAGCGGTTCTGGCCAAGCCCTGCGATATCCGGGCCCTGGTCGGCTTAATCCAGGAAAAACAGATTGCCCGCACCGACCTTTATATTATCGCGGTTGATTGCTCAATCGTCGCCAAAGGAGATTGGTCGCGGTGTATCTCCTGCACGGACAAAAAACCGGCTATTTCTGATGAAATAATAACCGCTGGCGACCAGTCACCGGTAACCGGTAATCGGTTGGATGAAATAGACCAAAAAATAAAAGAATTAGAGGCCAAGCCGCCGAAAGAACGCTGGGCCTTCTGGAAAAAAGAGTTCGGCCAATGCATCAGATGTTATGCCTGCCGGCAGATTTGCACCTTATGTTACTGCCGGGTCTGCATTGCCGACAAAAACCAACCCCAGTGGATTCCGCCCACACCTGATTTTAAAGGCAATTTTTCCTGGAATATTATCCGGGCGTATCATTTAGCCGGCCGCTGTATTGACTGCGGTGAATGCGAACGCGCCTGCCCGGTCGGAATACCCTTAATGCTTCTTAACCGGAAAATCCAGCAGATTATTAAACAAAAATTTGATTACGAACCGGGGTTTAACCAGGAAGTTCCGCCTCCGCTGGCGACGTATCATCAGGATGATCAGGAAAATTTTATTCTTTAATTAGTTTCCACTGAAAAAGTGTGGAAACTATGATTAATCAAGTTATTACTGGGTTTTTCAGCAATAATTAATTATGCGACATTCGATCAAAACCGGTTTTAGTTTCGGACTGGCCTCAGGAATTATGACCACGCTGGGGTTAATGGTGGGATTACATTCAGGGACCCATCTTAAAACGGCTGTTTTAGGAGGCATCTTTATTATTGCGCTGGCCGATAGTTTTTCCGATGCGATGGGGATACATATCGCCGAAGAATCGGAAAATAAACATTCCAACAAAGAAATATGGGAAGCAACAATTTCTACTTTTATATTTAAATTTGTGGTGGCCTTAACCTTTGCCGTCCCGGTCCTGTTACTAACCCTGAATACGGCCCTCTTGGTCGCCCTCGGCTGGGGAATACTCCTGATAATCCTATTAAGCATTTATCTGGCCAGGCAGCAAAAGAAAAGACCTTTTAAAATTATCGGCGAACACTTGATTGTAATGGTTTTAGTCGTCGCCTTAAGTCATCAAGTGGGAGATTGGATCGCAACTTTATGCAAATAACGCTGCCAAATTTAGCCCAATTTATTAATGACCTGATTAAAGCGGGCCGGCCGGTCGTTGCGCCGGTGAAAGAAAATAATCTATCGGTTTATAAACCGGTCAACGCTTTCAACGAAATACATCTTGGCTTACCCTTTCCAACTAAATCAGCCAAAGAATATTTTTTGGCTGATTGTGAAAAAATATTATTTTACAAATTCGGCCCGGCGGGCAAAGTAGAACTTCAGGATGCGGATAATCCGAAAGAACTGATACTTTTTGGCGTCCGGCCCTGCGAGGCCGTCAGTTATCCGATTATGGATAAAGTCTTTTCCTGGGATACTCATGATAATTTTTATCTCAAACGCCGTGAAAAAAATCCGGTTATTTCCGTCGCCTGCGAGAAATGCGATAATTTTTGTTTCTGCACCAGCGTTGGAGTAACTCCACAAACAACCGAAGGCAGCGATATTTTTTTGCAAAAAACAAAAAAAGGTAACTACCTGGTTGATGCTATCACCGATAAAGGGAAAAAATTGGTTGAAGAACATAAAAATCTCTTTACCCAATCAGGCCACGAAGAACTGATTGATTTTAAAGGCCCTGAAATTAAGTTTGACCTGAAAAAAATCAAATCCTGGCTTGAAAAGAATTTTGACCATCCGCTGTGGGAAAAAATATCGCTGCCCTGTATCGGTTGCGGCATCTGCACTTTCCTGTGTCCGAATTGCCATTGTTTTGACATCGTGGACCAAGCCAATTTAAAAGAAGGAAGCCGCTGTAAAATGTGGGATGCCTGCCAGTTCCGGACGTTTACGGTCCACGCTTCGGGCCATAACCCGCGCGAGACGCAGAGCAAGCGGTTCCGCCAGCGGATTGAACATAAATTCAATTATTATCCGGATAAATTCGGCCGGACGTTGTGCGTCGGATGCGGACGCTGTATCCGCCATTGCCCGACGAATATGAGTCTTTTGGAAACGTTGATAAAAATAGATAAACTATGACTAACATCTACAAGCCCCATTTAATGAGCATTACGGAAATTATTAAAGAGACCTACGATACCAAAACGATGAAATTAGTTTTCCAAGACGGGTCTCTCGCCCAATCATTTGATTTTAAAGCCGGGCAGTTCGGCGAATACTCGGTCTTTGGCGCGGGTGAAACCACTTTTTGTCTGGCCTCTTCTCCTACTAAAAAAGGTTATCTTGAATGCACTTTCCGGAAAGTAGGTCTGGTTACTAAGGCCTTATCAGAACTGGATGTTGGTGATACGATTGGTTTTCGCGGACCATACGGTAATTGTTTTCCGGTAGAAAAATTCTACGGCAAAAATATTATTTTTATCGCCGGCGGTATCGGGCTGGCGCCCATCCGGTCGGTCATCTGGAACTGTCTGGACCTGCGGGATAAATTTAAAGAGATTACCATTATCTACGGCGCCCGAACCGTGGCGGACCTGGTTTACAAACACGAACTGGCGGACTGGACTAAACGAAGTGATGTAAAATTGGTACAAACGGTTGACCCAGGCGGGCAAAC
>CAKKQI010000132.1 GCA_919901895.1 Candidatus Brocadiaceae bacterium
TTTTTGAGGCGCTTTGCGGAATAAAAGGAAATAGATAAAAACTGATAATCCGGATAGTTTCGGCCACGGTATAAAGAACTTTTTTCAAGCGTTCCCGGTCTGATTTAGCCAGCACCCACGGTTTTTCATCGTCAATATATTTATTGGTTTTCCGGATAACCACCCATATTTTTTCCAAAACCAGACTGAATTGAAACTGTTCAAATGCTTTGGCTACCGGCTGAGGTAATGCTTCTATCTCCCGGCAAAGCGATTCGGTATTATTTATATCCGGTTTGGGAATCAGCCCCTGGAAATATTTTTCGATCATCGTCAGTGTCCGTAACAGCAAATTACCCAGGTCATTTCCGAGGTCGTTATTATAGCGTGATAACAAGGCATCATAAGAAAAATCACCATCCGCCCCGAATGGTATTTCACGCATCATAAAATAGCGCAATCCGTCCACGCCCACCCGGGCCACCACCTCGCGCGGATAAATCATATTACCTTTGGATTTGGAAATTTTGGTCGCATTCATCGTCCACCAGCCGTGGGCATATATTTTTTTGGGCGGCGGCAGTCCAGCCGAAAACAACATACACGGCCAGATTACCGCGTGAAACCAGAGGATATCTTTAGCAATCAGATGTATGTCGGCCGGCCAGAATTTTTGGAAACGTTCCGGTTCCTGGGGATAACCGATGGCTGAGATATAATTAATCAAGGCGTCAAACCAAACCCAGATACTCTGTTTCGGGTCGTCCGGCATCGGCACCCCCCAGGTAAAAGCGGCCCGGCTGACGCTGACATCCTCCAACCCCATCTTAACCCGGTTAAGAATTTCGTTATACCGGCTAGTTGGCTGGATAAAATCCGGATGCGCCTCCAGGTGTCGTAACATTTGTTCCTGATATTTACTTAACCGGAAAAAATAATTTTCTTCTTCTATAAATTCGGACGGACGCCGGCAGACCGGGCAGAGATGCTCCGGCGAATCTTTTTCCAGCACATACCGTTCGCAGGGATTACAATACCAGCCGCGATATTGTGCTTTATAAATATCTCCCTGTTCTATAATTTTCCTAAACAGGGCTTGAACCGATTGTTGGTGAGCCGGGTCGGTGGTGCGGATAAAATAATCGTTGGTAATATCAAGTGATTTCCAGACTTCCTGGTATTTGGGAGCCAGCCGGTCAACCAGTTCCTGTGGTTGAAGGTTCTGTTCCTTAGCCGCCCGGGCGATTTTCTGGCCGTGTTCGTCCGTGCCGGTCAGAAAAAAAACTTCATCACCCATCATCCGGTAATAACGGGCCAGCACATCCGCGGCAATGGTGGTATAAGCCGTTCCGATATGAGGTTCGGCCGTAACGTAATAAATCGGCGTGGTTACGTAAAATTTTCTGCTCGTAGTGAGCATAGCGAATCTACTCATCCTTCCTCTCCGCCGTCGCTTATTTCCAGGGCCGATTCCCTTAGCACCTCAACAATTTCATCTAATTTTATCTTTATTCTTTCGCCTTTATCGTTTTCAATAACCACGGCTTGCCCGAAAATATCAAGGTCAACTACGTCACCCAGGCCTTTTTTGGTGGACAGGCGCGAGCCCTTATGGGGCAACTTAGATTTTAACTCCATATAAATTTCATCTTCATACCGCAGGCAGCACATTAATCGCCCACAACGGCCTGAAATCTTAGCCGGGTCAAGAGTGGTCTTCTGGCTTTTCGCCATTTTCATAGTAACCGGCTCAAGTTCTTTAATAAAAGTCTTACAGCATAATTCCCGGCCGCAATGTTCCACGTCGGCCAGGAGACGCGCTTCATCGCGCACTCCGATCTGGCGCATCTCAATCCTGGTTTTATATTCCTTGGCTAATTCCTTAACCAATTCGCGGAAATCAACCCGCCCGTCGGCCACAAAATAAAAAACAATTTTTTCGCCGCCGAAAAGATGTTCCACGAAAACTAAATCAATCGGCAGGTTTAACTCGGCAATTTTCTTCCGGCCGAATTCAAATTCCTGTTTTATTTTCTCAAATTCAATGTTTTCTAATATTTTAAAATCCTCCGGCCGGGCTTTACGCAAGACTTCACCGATAATCGGTTCCTTAAAAACGGCGCTCTCCCCAACCGGTTCTTGGCCCGATATGACCGGAGCGGTCCCCGATAATCCGCCTAAGGCGCCTAAGGCGGCGGACTGGGCTGGCCCCGATAACATCGGGGCTGGCGCCGGGCGCTCCACCGGAGAAGAAATAATAATACCCAGTTCGGTCCCCCGGTCTGTTTTCACGACGCATTTGTCGCTAATTTTTAAATTCGGTACCTGGGCATTAAAAACACCCAGCATACCCATGGCCCCGTAACGAACGGTAACAATCCCCATTATTTAATTCCCCTTTTAAGTAGTCTTAGTTTATTATATCGGTTAAATTTAAAAAGTCAAACGTTAAAATAAAAAGAATTCTTTGCTTTTTCAACCAAAAGAGGTTATCATAATCTAATGATAGAAATTATTGACCCGCATATTCATATGTTTTCGCGGACCACGGACGACTACGAAAAAATGGTTCAAGCCAATATTAAAGTTATTGTGGAACCGTCTTTCTGGTTAGGCAGCGACCGGCAGTTTGCGGAAAGTTACTGGGATTATTTCCAGCACTTGATTACTTTTGAATCCAAACGGGCGGCCAATTACGGCCTTAAACATTTCTGCACCGTGGGAGTAAATCCGAAAGAAGCCAATAATAAAGAAATCGCCCTTAAAGCCATCGGCGGTTTAGCAAAATTTATTAACCAGCCCGGCGTGGTGGGCGTCGGCGAAATCGGTTTTGATAAAATTACAGCAGCCGAAGAAGAGATTTTCCGGCGCCAGTTAGCCCTGGCCGAAGAAAATAAACTGCCCGTCATCATCCATACACCCCATCAGAATAAACTCAAAGGAACCGAACGGATTTGTAAAATTATAGAAGAAATGAAACTGACGCATGAAAGAATTGTGATTGACCACAATACCGAAGAAACGATTGAAACCACCAAGAGTTTAAAAAATATCTGGGCCGGGCATACCATTTACCCGACCAAACTTTCACCGGAACGGGCTACAACAATTCTTAAAAAATACGGCACCGAACGAATGCTGATTAACAGTTCGGCTGATTGGGGACCATCTGACCCGCTGGCGGTTCCGAAAACGGCGTCCGTCATGGCCCGGGAAGGTTTCAGCGAACCGGAAATTTTAAAAGTGGTTTACACCAACCCGCTTACTTTTTTCAAGCAAAGCCCTCATTTTATTTTATAATTCACGGGAATTCCAAAAATTTCGCTTGACATATTTTCTGTTTAACCATATAATAATTGTAATTTACAATACGACTAACCGCTGATTACACCGATTAAATAATGGATTACATAGATTAAATCAGTGTAATCAGATATAATCTGTGGAATCTGTAGTTAGAGGAGGTCAATATGACGAAAATGATTTCGGGGCTGCTTATTTTATTTTTAATCGGCTGTGGTATTTCAACACCAGCCCCGGACCGACCTTATTCTTCATATCCGTCAACATCACAAAACACAATCCAAGTAGAATCATTGAAGTTTTTTGAAAGCGGGGATAACCTTCCGAAAACGGATCAACGTACCTACAGTGCTTCTTTTTCCCAAAACACGACCAGATATGTCTATTACCAGATCTATGCAAAAAATCTCTTATGGAATACCAGAAAACATTCGGTCAGCATTACGGCTAAATATTATAAACCGGACGGGACCCTAATGGGTTCGCCCGTGTTAAATTACGATATCCTTTCGGACTGGGAACATATCAACTTATGGCACGGCTGGGGGTGGAAAGAAGCGGGCTACTGGGAGCCGGGTAACTATCAGGTAGAACTCTGGATTGGTTCGGATAAAATTACTCAAAACAGTTTTTCAATCGTAGCCGATAAAAAACCGCCCTTGAAAGCTGATTCATCCGGCACCATAGAATTTAAATCGCTTAAATTTTTTGAAAGCGATCATGCTAATATAATCCCTCGTGACCAACGAAAATATGACACCACTTTTTCTCAACGCAATACCAGATATGTGTATTATGAAGTCGGCCTAAAAAATCTTCTGTCTAATGTCCGGAAAAATAATGTCTTGATTATCGCTAAATACTATAAACCGGATGGAAGTTTGATGGGTTCGCCTGAACTAAAATACGAAATTCCTGCAGATTGGGAAGGGACCGATTTATGGCACGGCTATGGGTGGAAAGAAGCGGGCCACTGGGAATCCGGTCTCTATCGGGTGGAACTCTGGGTGAATAACGCTAAATTCGGCGAAGGCCGCTTTACGATTGGTGGTAATAAATCCCCGCTGCTTAAAACTACTCCGTCCGAAACCGATGAATTTGAGGAATTAAGAAATAGAAAAAGAGGGAATAAATAACTCAGCCTCCGGTGGAACAATCCCTCCATTCGCACCCAGTTAATTAGCGTTCTATTACCAGAAAATTATTTTACTTGGATCAGATCACGTCTTTTCTTATAAGTTTCTTTCATATCAGCGTCTGTGGTAAGTTCAATTGCTTTATCATAGTCATATTTTGCTCCGGCCAAGTCGTTTATAAAATAATGTTTTAACGTGGCCCGATCAGAATAATAAAGCGGTTGATCTGAGTCAAATCCGATTGCTTTATCATAATCGGCAAGAGCCATCCGGCCAAGCCATAATCGGTGAAGTTCGTGTTTCATTGAAGTGACACTCTTATCTGTCCACAGTATCTTCATTATCCCGTTTCCATTATACATAATTGATTCTTTCCTACGGAGTATATCTGCATCTATTTTTAGCCATCCCATTTCAAGGCCATCAAACCATTCCTGATCTAACTCATTATCTCTGCCGATTTCCTTTTGAAATTTTCTGATTAATCGGAGCGCTTCCGGTCGCCTTGAATCCTCAGGCGAAGAGGCATAAAGAAAAAGATTCATATTTATAATGGACTCTTTCATCTCCTCCAATTCGATCCTACCCCCAAGTTCATCAGCAAAGTCCCAGAATTTTCCAATAGCATAATAAGGTTCGGGCCACCACGGGGCAAGACGAATAACTTCTTGCCACAGATCATAGGCATCGCCGGCACGTTTTTCACGATTAATTGAAGCAATCGTAGTTTCATACGCCTTATCCATTAAGTCCTGAACGGTTGATGGTAATGGCGGTTTAGGGTTAAGGTTTTTAGATAATTCAATGGCTCGCTTCAACAGAGAAGCATAATTACCCAAAGATAGTGACTCGTCCGCCGCACACTCCCCATAAAGTTGAATAGCCCGATAGGGTTCTTTGGTCAAATCAGATAGTGTTGCTTCGGTAAATGCCTTTTCCCAGGGGTCTTCTATACCTAATAACACAGCACTAATCTTTTCCTTGGCTTCATCTAACTTATTTTGTAAAATTAGGTTTTTGATGTCAATTATCCTATGTTCTTGGGCGGTTTTTAAAATACCGGAAATATCATCTTTCTGAAGAGAAGATTCCCAGGAAAGAAGATCATCCTCAACTCTCGCCAGAATAGTAAAAACCAGTCCATCTTCTTCGTCAAATTTATCTAAAAGTTCCTTCGGGGCAAATTTAGTCCTGCCCAGCCGATCCAACTTTAAGACATCAACAGATTCCTGATTAATTTTAACCTCCACCTCGCCTGAAACAGGCATCCTGATCCCTCCCAAATCTTCAAAAACCTCAATTGTAAAATAAGGATTATCCGAAGAAGGCGGCACGACCAAAAGAACCGTTTCAATTGATGATACGTCTCTTTTTTCAACTTTCTTTTTTAATCCCGGTAGGCTACTATTTGTTGTTTTAAATAAGCCGCCTCCCGGTCTTACTTCACCTGTTTTGGGATTATACTCCCAATCTCCTTTTGGTAAAGAATCAAGGTATTTGGGAACTAATTCTGATAAAGACGACGGATATTTCCCGCCCGTGCTATCGTAATGAATCCCAATAACAATCTCGAGGGCGCGCCAAGAAGCCAGTTGAGACCTTTCATCCAGATTTCTTTTGTTAAACAATATCGTCAAAATAGCTATAACCGCTATAATAGTAATTACACTAATTCCCGAAATTATAATTTTCTTTTTTTTGCTCATATTAAAAATCCTTCAATTCTTTTCTTGTTTTATTCAGTTTTTCTTCATTTTTAGCAAGGTCTTTCTTCAATTCTTCTGTTCTCTGTTCCATTTCCTTCAGGTCTTTCTCGCTTTCAGCCAATGCTTTTCTGGCCCTTTCACGATAGTCGTTTTGTTTCGCCTCATCTACGATGGGTTTTGACTGGTTCCCGGTGGATTCATTGTCTTTCTTGACAATCCGAATCTCTTCAATTTCATCATTAACCTTTTTCGTTTCGTCACGGGTTTCTTTAAGTTTTTGAAGTTCTTCCTCGTATTTATTTAGATCCACTTTTCTAATTCTTAAATCATCCAGTTGCCCAATAAATTGAGTCTGAAGTTCCTCGTACTGCCGGGCTCTTTCAGGCGTCATTTTCTTCTTGGTAACATCAACTTCAAACGCAAGTATCCGGCCTTCCATGGCATCCTGTCCCCATTGGGCGAACTTATAAGCCAATTCTAAGTCATCTGACTCGGCCGCCAATTCGGATATAGTCGCCGCATACAAAAGTCTCTCCATTTCGTTCTTTGGCCGATAATTACCCGGCTTGATATCAACGGCGAATGATCCGATTATCTGTTTTCTTTGCAGTTCCTCTTGCTCCTGCCTTTTAAGTTCCTCCTGCTCCGCCATAAATGCTTCATATCGTAAACGTTCTTGTTCCTGCCTTAGCAATCCTTGTTGTCTTCTATCTTCTTCCTCTTCCTGCCTCCGATTCTCTTCCTGTTCTGCCTCCCGTTCTTCCTGCCACTGCCTAGCTCGTTCCTCTTTTTCCCGTTCTTCCTGCTGTTGTTTCTTAAAATCGTCCATGATGGAATTTGTGATATCCCAGATACGGTCGGCATCGCTTTTCTCTGGGGGGGTGGTGCTTCCGCCTGTTTTATGCTTCTCCCACTTGTGCATTTCCAGATCTGACTGCACTATTCTTCTCCACTCTTCCTGCGTCAAGGATGGACTATTACGGGTAAATATCTTACCACAAATATCACATTCAACACTTGCCGCCATCACAACCCGTGCAGTCAAAACGAAGATGACCAACACCAACAGAACAACCCGCGCCACCCGACTCAAAAGTTTTACCATAGAGACCTCCCAATATTATCTTAAAAATGGATATTTTTGTTTAAGATTTTCTAACCTTTCTTCAGCCGTTGGATGACCTCTGGTCAGTTCTAACCAATGACTATACTTTTTTTTGCGAAATTCCGCCTGTTCCGGAGAACCGGCCGTTGATTCAATTTTTGAATCTCGTCGCTCAGCCACTTCTTTTTCGCGCCGTGATAATTCTGCAAAGAGTCCATTCACCCCTTTTTTGATTTCTTCCGGGCTGCGACCTTGTTTAAGCATATATTCCACCGATTGCTCATCTGCTTCAGATTCTCTTTGTCTTGAAAACATCCCTTTTGTCGCTTTTTCCGATAGCACGGCCACTTCCGGGTTATTAGTAATATTAGTAGGGACATACCCTACATCTGCAATGGCCTGGACTGAGTGTTGATGGTCAACATGGACTCTTTCGTGTCCGGTCACAAAATCCAGTTGTTCAGGATGGTCTTTGCTGTATTCAATAAATGACTTTTCAAATGCAATCGCACCGGATGGATGGGCGGCCCCAAGAAAATGCCATTTTTCTCCTGCATCAATAAGAATAACCTTGCTTCCGATTTCCTTATAATTGCTAACTTTAAGGAAACGAAGTAACGCTTCGTCAACAATTTTTTGATGTTCGGCATCATCGTAAGGTTTAAATCCTAATTTCTCATAATGGGCCAACATCGCTTTGGATGCTCCATTACGAAAGGCATCCCACCATAAAGCCAGGTCGCGTTCGGCGACCACAGTGGGAAAAATCTTCCTAAGATGTGAAAGCGCTGCGCGAAAAGAAGCATCAATCGGAGAATCCGGCGAAGCGATTAAAGAATCTTTCTTCTTTTCTAAAAGTGCTAACATCTCCTCTATTTTTTGAACGGCTGATTTATGTTTGGCAATGGCATTTTCCGTTAAACGGATGGCCTCTTCATTTTCGGCTGAATACGGCGCCGATTTAATCTCTGTCAGCAAGTTCCTGGATTCTATAATCTTATTCTGATAGATCCTGATCTGTTGCTTATAATTAGCAATATCTTGTTTAATTTTATCAAGTTCATCTGCGCCTATTATGGACGGACTGGTAATTAGGACGAGCAAAATTATAGCAACCTTCCGGTAAAATGACTTCATAATCCCTCCTAATTTTTACCTGACTTCCATTCCCGTTGGAGCGAAACTCCGCTGTCGCTCTATAATAGATTAATACAAAGAGATGATTTGTCAAGCAAAATATTCTGATTTCAGGACAACTTATATTGTAAAATTTTATTACTTTTTTATCCCGTCCGCCCAGGCGGAATTACGATAAATCCTACTCGCGGAAATACTGATCAGGGCTATTGATACTTGATGTTCTGGACGGAGCAGATATCTTTCCCGATTGGGAATTATGGAAGGATAATGGGGTTTTCGATTTTTAATTCGGTAATAAAAATTCCAGACCCGGTCAACCGCTGTAAACCAACTCTTTCCGCCATAGGCGGATCGCCTTTGGCGATAGAGTTGATTTGCTATGACCTAACCGGGTTTATTGCAGCAAACGCGGGGCCCGCGATTCCACTTCCAGTGTTAAAGCAGCCAGCGCCGTCGCATAAACCCGCCCGCCTATTTCACCCCAGCGGTCAGCCGGTTCCCAGCTGCCGGCATAAATCGCCGTCTGGTTTTGCGTGTTTATTAAAGTATTGATAATCTCATCTTTTTTTTGCCGGGCTCTCGGACTATTTTCGGCATACAACGCATAAGTTAAAAAATACCACCCGTAATAATTAATACCACCGGTTAATTGGTTCGCCTCCTGATAAAGTTCCTCCCGGAAAGAGCGGGACGCTTCATCCGGAATGGCAAATTGGTTTTCCATGTTATAGAAATAATTAAATGCCCCGACCGCCATCAAGGTTTCCGACCCATAAGGAAATTCAAAAGGGCGATGGTAACCGGGCTTACCCTTGAGGTCGCAAGTCTGGCGGAACCAATTAAACCCGCGTTCCAGCGACGGTTTGAGACCGGGCCAATCGGGCCCTGTCCCGCCGAGGCGGGATTTTGAAGCAAGCGAAAGCGCCTGTAACGGCCAGAATGAAATAACCGTATTGGGACTCTCACGAACATCAGCCGTATAGCCCCAACCACCGGACGGTTTTTGCGTTTCCTTAATATAACTTAATGCTTTTTGAATCGGCATTCGTAACTTTTCCTCTTGATTTAAACTATAATATTCCAGTAAAACCGTGGTGGCGATACCGTGATTGTACATTGCGCCGGCAAAATCAGGGCCGAATAATCCGGTCCGGTTCTGCTGTTGAATAAGAAAAGCAAGTCCGTTTTGTAACGTGGTCCCGTCATTAAAATTTCCCTGATTTTTTTGACTCTGTGCAATAAATGAAAACAAAGCCAGGCCGGTCAACCCGACTTCATATTTTTTTTGTCCGCCCCATTTAACCGTATCCCAATATCCGGCCGGCTCCTGGGTTTGGCTCAACCAGTTCAGCGCCGACTTAATCACTTCTTGGGAATCGGCATAGTTTTTTTCATCTGTTTGAACGAACTGGTTGACGGGTTTAAGAACAGGCGCGTTGGAGTCTTGTTTATTATTTAACCGCCCGATTAACCAGAGACTGCTGATGATTAATAATAAACCAGCCGCGCTGAGAACGATTTTTACGAATCGCCCTGGCTGGGCAGAGGTTTTTCCGGAAGATTCTTCCCATTCTTCCGGCGGAATTTTCTGTAATATCCGGGCGGCAAAATTTCTCCGAACGGATTCATCCAGCCCGCTTTTCATTTTCGCCAAGAGCGCTCCGGTTTCCTTTAATTCATTCCGGCAGATAGCGCAATGATTAAAATGTTCTTCGATCCGGCGGACGGCCGGCGGAGACAGTTCGCCCTGGCAATAAGCCGGAATGTCCCGTTCGTAAAGACAGGATGATTTGGGATTATTTTCTTCCGACCAGTTTTGTTTCATTTCATTAAATAGTTCCTGCTCTAAAAATCGCAGGAACTATTTAGAGTAAACTTTTAATCTTTCCCTTAATTGCCTTAAAGCCAACCAGGCCCGCGATTTTACCGTTCCTAACGGAATATCCAAGATGGCCGCTATTTCCTGATAGTTCAACCCCTGATAAATACTTAAAACTATAACGCTCCGGAGTTTTTCCGACAAACCATTCAAAGCCGCTTGAATATCAAGCCGTTCGCCCGGCTCCAAACTATTTGTTTTTTGCACTACTTCCAGAGTATCCGTAAAACCGGTTGTTTTAGATTTTCGTTTGGCTCTCCTTATTTCATCACTCCAGACGTGTCGGGCCAGCGTATAAAGAAAGGTGGTAAACCTAGCTTTGGGCTGATACTCTTTCCGGTAATTAAAAAGACGGATGAACGTTTCCTGGACGCCATCTTCGGCACTATGAATATCAGCGCCCATTCGGCGGAAAAAGTTCAGTAACGGGCGTTCGTAGCGGTGGATTAACTCGGTAAAAGCCGACCGTTCGCTTCTTTTGACCAGCAACATTAATTAAAAATCATTAAAAACGGCTAAATTCATAAATTTAGTCTGAAAGATGGGCGGGGATAATC
>CAKKQI010000133.1 GCA_919901895.1 Candidatus Brocadiaceae bacterium
GGTCCGCCTAAGGCGGATTGTCCCCGCCATAATAGGCGACCACCCCGAAATAATCGGGACTCCGCTGTCGCTTCGCAAGTCCCGCCTCAGCGGGAGCCGCTACAAAACAGGGGTTTGTGCAAGCACCATACTCATCAACGAGGTAAACCTCGTTGTCTACCGCACGAATTCTGGGTAGGCAATGACCTTTAGGCAGTTCGCCTTAGGCGGACTGAGACTCCCGTTCTAAGCGGGATGGTCGTTAACAGGACTTATGAAACAGATTGTAAAATATTTTTTAATAGGCGAAATGGGCAAAGGCCCTGTTGGCTTCGGCCATCTTATGGATGTTCTGCCGGATGGTCATCGCGTCGCCTTCCTTTTTATAGGCGGCGATGAGTTCGTCGGCCAGTTTCTGAAGTATCGGACGACCTTTTTTCTTACGCACGGACTGAATAATCCATCTGATGGCCAGGCTCATTTGCCTTTTGGAAGTAACCTGAATCGGTACCTGATAGGTGGCGCCGCCGACCCGTTTGGAACGCACTTCAATAATCGGCTTGACGTTATTTAGAGCGGTGTTAAATACTTCAATCGGGTTTACGCCTTCAACTTTTTTCCCGACTACTTCCAGGGCCTTGTAAAACATCCGTTGGGCAACCGATTTTTTACCACCCCACATCAAGGAATTAATAAATTTACCGGCCAGTTTGTCATTAAATTTCGGGTCCGGTTCTAACAGATAACTTAACGACTTAAATTTTTTCGGCATAGATTTTTATTTCTCCTGTAAATAGGTTACGCTGATTATGATTAGTTACACAGATAATTTTTATTTTGCTTTAGTTCCGTATTTAGAACGGCTCTTTTTGCGTTTTTCCACTCCGGCGCAATCCAGGACGCCGCGTAAAATATGATAACGTACTCCGGGCAGGTCGCGGACCCGTCCGCCGCGGATGGATACGATGGAATGCTCCTGTAAATTATGGCCTTCACCGGGAATATAAGCCGTAACTTCTTTGTTGTTGGCCAGGCGGACGCGGGCGATTTTGCGCAACGCCGAGTTGGGCTTTTTCGGAGTCATCGTCTTGACCGTAATGCAAACTCCTTTGCGCTGGGGATTTCTTTCCAGCACCACCGATTTGGATTTTTGTTTGAGCCGTCGGCGGCCATGTTTGATTAATTGATTAATCGTCGGCATATTATCTCCTCAATAAAATTTTGTAGATACAAAATTTTATATTATACTTTAATTTCTAATGCCGTCAAGAAAAATAAATATTTTTCGGGAATCCCCAAACTTGACTATTCTAACGAGATTGCTTCCCCCGATATTCATCGGGGTCGCAATCAGACTGTGTTATAATGTCATTACGAGGAGTCCTGTCCCGCCTGGTCGGGACGGGACGACGAAGTAATCTCATTAAATGGAGATTGCTTCATCCCGATTGCTATCGGGATTCGCAATGACAAAAAGAGGATTATGACACAGTCTGAATGACCGACGCCGTCAGACGTCATTGGGCGCCACGTAGCAATCTCAAGGCGGGGGGGGGATTTTGAATTAAACCGCAAGATGGACACAGGCAGTCCTGCCTGTGCTCCAATGGCCATCAGGTTAGATCGGTGAAATGGAGATGGGTTTTATTTCTTTTCTATTTCCGAAGAAAGCGAATCTTGTTCTTTTGACCAGCGTTCTTTTTCCTGTTTGGTGAGTTGGGCCGAGTTTTTTTCGGTTAAAACCAGCGGACTGATAAAAATAAGCAGGTCGGTTTTTTCTTTTTTTTGTCTTTGGTACCGGAAAAAATAACCCAGGATGGGAATATGGCCCAGGATCGGGACTTTTGATTCATACGCGGTGTCTTTAGTTTGGACTAATCCGCCGATGACCAGCGTCTCATTATTTTTAACGCGGACTTGCGTATTGGCTTTGCGCGTGGAAACAATTGGTTTTTCATTTTGACCGGACGGGCCGATAACCCATCCCGTGATTTCACTTACTTCCGGCGTCAGGGTCATCAAAATATTCTGCGCCGGGGTGATGTGCGGTGTTACATTTAAGGTAATCCCAACTTCTTCTTCTGAATAACCGGTAATTTCCCATGAGCCGCGTTGTTCGTTATAAGTATATTTCGGAATCGGGACGACATCTCCGATGACAATGTCAGCCGGCTGGTTATCAAGCGTAGTAATCATCGGGTCGGCTAATAATTTTATGTCGGGGCCCCGGGTATTAATTAATTTAAGAACAGTTTTAAAATCGCCGTAAGACAAAATCCCTGCTTTAAAAGTATTATCATCGGCATAGAACTGGTCCTGCTGAAGCGGCTGGGTCAGCGCCGCCTTAGGCGGCGGGATATAATCGTTAATAATATTATCGGATTTGACCGGAGCCGTGTTTGGAAAAGTCGGTCCGCTCAGGGAAATCTGGGTGTTCCAGTCAATTCCAATTTCTTTTAACACTTCTAAGTTGGCTTCAATCATATGCACTTTAATGGAAACCTGCGGCTGGGTGGTATCAAGTTGTTTAATTAAAATTTCCATTTCTTCAATTTTGGCCGGCAGGTCGCTGATAATTAACACGTTGGAACGGTTCTGGGTTTTTTC
>CAKKQI010000134.1 GCA_919901895.1 Candidatus Brocadiaceae bacterium
TGTCTGCGTCCCGGTGTTCATCGGGACCGGTAGGCCGAAAAGGTCGGTCTGGTTCTTGTTACCGGGGGAAGCCACCAGAAAATATATTTTATATTCCCGGTCCAGAACCTGTTTGAGCGCCGAGATAATCAAATTTTTATAATTTTTTTCATACCAATCCCGGTAATAGACATTAGGCAAAGGCACCTGAATATCATTTTCCGCGGTCTCAACAAATTCAATCTGGGTGAACCAGGTTTTGAATTGTTCTTTATCAAGGCGCTGTTTGATAAAATCAAGGATTTTATTTTTTATATCCGGTGCGAGCATAAAGGGCCAATTATGAATTATAAGTTATGAATTACAAAAAAAGTAACCAGCTAAGTTCTTATTATAAAAAATTTTTGATACGGGGTCAATAAATTCTTGACAAAGATTTAAAAAACGATACAATAATAATTTTCCATTCACCCGGCCTCATCGGGGTAAAAGGGAATTTTATGGCTAAAGAATTGATGGTGCGCGTAAAATTACAGATTCCGGGCGGGCAGGCAACGCCGGCTCCGCCGGTCGGGCCATCGCTCGGCCAGCACGGCGTCAATATCGGCGAATTCGTTAGACGCGTTAACGAGGCCACCAAAAGCGCCCAGGGAATGACCGTGCCGGTGGTTATCAGTATTTATAAAGACCGCTCTTTTGATTTTATTGTCAAGACGTCACCGGCCTCGGTTTTGTTAAAAAAGGCCGCCGGGGTCGCCGCCGGTTCGGGCGAACCGCATAAAACTAAGGTCGGACAGGTTACCCGCGAGCAGGTTAAGGAAATCGCTAAGATTAAACTACCAGATTTAAATACGACCAACCTGGAAAAAGCCGTTAAAATCATAGAAGGCACCGCTCGTAATATGGGGATTGAAATAAAATGACAAAACGAAGCAAGCGATATCAGCAAATAGCCGGCAAAGTGGAAGCGGAGAAACAATATACCGTCGATGATGCGATTTCTACGCTTAAACAATTGCCGCCGACGAAATTTGATCAGACGGTTGATGTCGCTATTTGTTTGGGGATTAATCCCCAGAAAACTGAACAGCAGGTCCGCGGTTCGGTCGCTTTACCGCACGGTATCGGGAAAACCCGCAAGGTAATTGTTTTTGCTACCGGCGACAAGTGTTCTGAAGCCGAGCAAGCCGGGGCGGACGCGGTGGGCGGGGAAGAGTTGGTTAAAAAAATACAGGACGGTTGGGCTGATTTTGACGTTGCGATCACCACACCGGATATGATGAAATACGTTGGAAAACTCGGCAAGATTTTAGGCCCGCAAGGCAAAATGCCTTCTCCTAAAACCGGGACGGTTACGCAGGATATTGCCCGGACGGTCAAAGAATATAAAGCCGGCAAGGTGGAATTCCGAACCGACGCCGGCGGGGTCGTTCACGCCCCGATCGGAAAACTGTCTTTTGAAACAACTAAACTAAAAGAAAACTTTGAAACCTTTATCCAGACAATCCAGAAAATCCGTCCGGCCGCCGTAAAGGGCGATTTTATAAAAAAAATCAGTCTTTCCGCGACAATGAGCCCGTCGGTGATTGTAAAAAATAAATAAATGGAGTTATTCAAATGTCCCGAACGTTAAAAAACAAATTTATAAGCGAATTAAGCGAACGTTATAAAAACGTAGATAGTTATATTTTTGTCGGTTACAAGGGGCTTAACGCGATGCAATCAACCGAATTGCGTAAATCTTTGCGCAAAGACGGGATCGAATTTAATGTAATAAAAAATTCCGCGGCCCGGCTGGCTCTGGAAAAAACCGGGCGGCCGGAACTGGCTAAATTTTTAGACGGACCGACTGCGCTAATTTTCCCGAACCCGGCCGGAGTCGTCCGGATGGAATCGGTTATTTTATCGAAACAAGTGATGGCCTGCCGTGCCAAGAATGCGATCCTGGAAATCAGGGGTGGTTATCTGGAGGGGCAGATTTATTCGCTTGACGCGATTAAAAGGCTGGCCGCCTTGCCCAGCCGTTCTATTTTACTGGCGCAGCTAGCCGGTGTTTGCCAGGCGCCGTTAAGTAACCTCGCCCGCGCCCTGAACGGACTAATCCAAAAATTAGCCGGCGGATTACAGGCCTTGACTGATAAACGCGCCTCGGAGACCAATCAACCTGCTTTGCCAGACAACGAGCCGGCTTCACCATCCGGCGGGATGGCCTCACCAACCAACGGAATTGTTTCGCTAACCGATGAAACTGTTTCGCCAGCCGGCGGAACGGCTTAACGTCAGGCAGGCGCGAAAAAACAGCCGGTAACTAATTTGTAATTATTTCACCAAGTTGACTGAATTTTTGCATCTCTCCTTTTGTAGGCACGAATTTATTCGTGCTCTTCATTAAAACCATCTCCTTTTAGCAGATGCCTCTTTAAACTATTATCGGCATCAGGAAGTGTTTTTTTTATGCCTTTATAGCCCGATCTACGAAGTTGGAGAATTTTTATCTTGATTATATGAACGTCTTGACTTCTATCAACTCTCCTGCAATAGGTAAATCTTCTTAAATTTTCAAAGGGTGCATCTTTCGTTTTTGGGTAGGTATCCAATCCCATGCCCCGATTTTATCGGGGCTTGCTTGGACCTGATGGCGCCCCGATGAACATCGGGACGCCTACCCAGACAGTCTGATATTTTCACTGTTTTGGTAGTTCGCTATCGGTTAGTGGACAAACGGCGGGAGGATTAAGCAACACCCCTATTTACAATTTTAATTAACAAAATAATTTCAATCTGCTATAAAATACAATAATAGAGTCTGTTGCATAAACCGCATTTTATGGTAGCCGCACCCTTCAGGGTGCGTTATATTGCAGTATTTCGCCCCGCTCAAGCGGGGCGGCTACCGTTTGTGCAACAGACTCAATAGGCGGTAATAATCAATGGTTTATAAAGTAGTTTTGACTGTTGGAGAAAACGGGTATTTTGTAGCCGAGCGTCCGTCTATTCCGTTGTATCTCTCAAGGTAAAACCGTGAGCGATGCGATTAAGAATAGCAAAGAAGCCATAGAACTTTGCCTTAAGTATTATACCGAAGACGGAAAACCGATTCCTCAAGACCAGACACAAATTGCTGAGGTTACCGTAGGGGCGAACAACTTCCCTTGCTATCCGGCCGGGAAGTCGTCAATGCTCTCCAGCGAATCGACTATTATGTAGAACATTAAAATCTATCATCCGGACATCTAATCTTACTATAGAAGAATTCAAGAATCTGCTTTAAATACGGAAAACCCTGCCTTATTATAACCGCTAATTTAGCGGATTAAGCTGATATTATTTAACCTTTTTAATCAGTTTAATCCGCATAATCTGCGGTTTCAAAAAGGGAAGCGTCCCCTTGTCCTCTTATTCCAATAGGGTAGGCCCTTGTGGGGTATCGGGGGGTCTATCCGACCTTGCGCTCGTACAAATGCTTTTGGAATCCGATAAAGGCGTTCTTTATTTTATCCACCCCGCCTAATTCTTCCGTGGCGTCGGCTATTGAATAATATTTCAATTTCAAAAGTTCCGGTAGTTTTTCCTGGTCCAGTTCCTCCACTCCGGTTTCAATGTATTTGGCCAGCACGAATCCCAGGAAATCCTTTT
>CAKKQI010000135.1:0-9515 GCA_919901895.1 Candidatus Brocadiaceae bacterium
CTCGGCGAATCCGGTTGGTTTCTGGAACAAAATACCGGCCGAACGGCCTGTCCCGATTCTATCGGGAGTTGAGGTTAAATTTTTTTCGGTATAAGTTAGCAGGCAATCAAGCAGGTTATCCTGATTAAAATCCACCAGGGCGATGTCTTCAATCCGGCCGTTAAAGTCGATAGTTTTAATGTCAAAACGGTGTAACCCAACCGGTTTGACGTCGTTATCCTGGGCCAGAATAGGTTTATTGGTTATCCGGATAAGCGTAATCAAAAAAAAGAGGAGAGCGATAGTTCGGTAAAACTTGCTACCAGTTAAAGGTGTCAGCGGTTGGTTTTTGCCGGAGACCGGATTATATTTTTTTATAACGGGACGTTGCGATTTAGGGAACAGAGGCGCTGTTTTCCTAAGCGTCAATTTATTTTTTAATAAAAATATTTTATTTTGTCGGTTATTTAGTTTTCTCATAATCGTTTACCGGTAACTTTTTTTTCGTAAGCCTGTACTTCCTTTAACCAGTCTGCTTCGGCCGGGACGTTATTCTTTAGGCAATAATAATCCCAGACCGCGCCGAAAGGAAGCGTTTTTGCTTCTTCCATCAATCCCAGCCGGGTCAGGTTGTTCTTTTCATTTTCAAATTTCTTGAGCAATGCTTGCGGTTCTAGCAAAGCGATTAACAGGGCTTTTAACACGGCCCGCGCGCCAATCACCCACGCCCCAACCCGGTTAATGCTCGCATCAAAAAAATCAAGGGCCAGATGAACTTTTTTCAAAGCATCGCCCCGTACGATTTCTTCCATCACACTTCTGATTTCATCGTTCAAAATTACCACGTGGTCGCTATCCCAGCGCACCCCGCGGCTGAGGTGCAATAACAATTCATTGGAAAATTGGAGGATGGCAGAGATTTTGTCGGCGACGGATTCGGTCGGATGAAAATGTCCCAGGTCCAGGCAGACTATCAGACCGTTTTTTATCGCATAACTCAGATAAAATTCATGAGACCCGACCACGTACGATTCGCTGCCGATGCCGAAAAGTTTGCTTTCCAATGAATCTTTGAGATATTTCCGATGATACTTAATCGCAAAAATTTCGTCCAGTGATTCTTTTAATAACTGCCGGTGCGTCCAGCGGTCGGCCGGCAAGTCTTTTGAGCCGTCCGGAATCCAGAGATTATGGATACAGGGGCTGTTTTGGCTTTTTCCCATCAAGGCCGCAATTTTCCGGCAGCGTTTCACGTGTTCAACCCAGAATTTCCTGATTTCTTTATCACGGCTACTTAAGGTAAAACCTGTTTCTGCTTTCTGGTGCGAAAAACAGGTCGCATTAAAATCAAGTTTGAGATGATTTCGTTTAGCCCAGTCAATCCAGCCCTTGAAGTGCTCAGGTCCGATTTGGTCTCGCGCCACAGGTTTATTAACGAATTCACCATACAGTGCATGAAGATTTAAGCGATGCCGGCCCGGGAGCAGCGAAAAAACTTTTTCTAAATCAGCCCGTAATTCCTCTACCGTCCGCGCCTTGCCCGGATAATTACCGGTAACCTGGATCCCGTCGCCGGACAGCGCCGTCCCAGGTTTCTCAAACCCGCCCACATCATCTCCCTGCCAGCACTGGAGTGAAACGGAGACCCGGCTTAAAGTTTTAATGGCCTGTTCGGTGTTGACAGCTAATTCGGCATAACGTTCTTTAGCCAGCGCATAATTTCTTTTTATATTTTTCATAATTACAGATTTTAAGTATTACCATTTTTGAGAAAGCTCCTATAAATTTTACCGTGCAATTTGTGCGCAACCACCAAATAGCAAATCACGCTTTACCTTTCCACCCGTTAAATAATAGTATATTTGCCGGTTTTGTGCCCCCCGATTCTTTTTACCAGTTTATTATCCATCAACGGGTTAAGAATAAAATGGGCGCCCTGTTTGGTTGACTTGAGTTCCTTTTGTATCTCATTTATGCTTAATGGACTATATTGGAGAATCGTTAATAATTTTTCCTGTTTCGGGCTGAAAACTATCGGTTTAGTTTTACGGTGTTTTCCGATGAGAAGAATTCTACGCCAGACCAGGTCCAGTGTTTTTTCTATCGCCCCGGCCACAAATTCCAGCCAGCCGGTTAGGTCTTCCTTTTGCCGGCGCACCGCATCCAGCGCTTCGTAATAGGCCGGACGGTTTTCCCAGAATATTTCATCCACCGCAAAGATATGATAGGTATCAAACTTCTTGCGATAAAGTTCCCAGGTAGCCAGCGTTCGTCCCATCCGTCCGTTACCGTCGCCAAAGGGATGGATATGCTCAAAACGATAGTGCAGAATGGCGGAACTGAGCACCGCCGGCAGTTCCGGCCCTTCATAGTTGAGCCAGTCAAGAAGTCCTTTCATCAAACCGGGAACCGAGGTGGCCGGCGGAGGAATATGATTACCGACATAAACCTGATAGGGCCGATAAGCCCCGACCGGTTCCCGCTCTAATGCCTTCTGGCCGATGATGGTATGAAGACGCAGGAGATCTTTTTCAGAGATGACTTTCGCCGCAGAACGCTGTTCAATAAAACGC
The DNA here is from genome assembly GCA_919901895.1 of Candidatus Brocadiaceae bacterium. Lineage (GTDB taxonomy): Bacteria > Planctomycetota > MHYJ01 > JACQXL01 > CAKKQI01 > CAKKQI01. Next base: position 2,553 of record CAKKQI010000135.1, read on the forward strand.
AAGGCCGCAAAATAATTAAGCACTTCGTAGATATGTTTAGACCGGGCCTGCGGTAATTTACCGCCTTCAGAGAGGATTTTGACCTCTTTTAGCGTCAGAGGGTTACCTTCTATGGCGGTTGAGGAATGGCTGGTCCGGAGAAATGAATCTTTTCTGATAGCCGGTATCCACGCCACGGAAACCGAGGCTGATTCTATCTTTGTTTTCAGTGCAGTAATATCTTCCAGTGTTTTTAATAACCGGCCGGTAACGGTGTAGCGGGGGGTATATTTCATAAAAGGATTATAATTAATAGTAAAGTATAAGTCAAGTAATAAGTCAAGGAAAATCTGCCCCCGCTCCAGCCACGGCGGGACGGGGCAGATTTTCCTTGATCCTGACCCCGCCTTGGCGGGGGAAGGATCTAAATTGGTGAACCATTTCCACCCTACGTGGTGCAGGGTTAGGCAGCCTGATATAATTTCCTATGTAGGAACTCGTCCCTAGTCAAGACCAACGATATTTTAAGGTTGCTTTATTTCGCAAAATTTCGCGTACGCCTTATTCCATTCTTCGGTCTGGCGTGGTTCATAGCGGGTAGAAGTAAACGAATGTTTAATAATCGCGCGCGCTTCGGATAAGGAATTAACATAACCCAAGCCCATCGCCTGAACCATAATATTTCCGATCGCGGTCGCTTCGGCCGGTCCGGCCAGGACCGGCAAACCGGTGGCATCCGCGGTAAATTGACAGAGCAAACTATTTTTCACGCCGCCGCCGATAATATGAATTACTTTGATTGGCTTGGGATATATTTTTCGTAACTGGTCTAAGACGGTTCGGTATTTCAGGGCCAGACTTTCTAAAATACAGCGGGTTATTTCGGCCGGTGATTTAGGAACCGGTTGTTTGGTCTGCCGGCAGAATTGAGCCATTGCTTCCGGCATATCGGGTGGATTTAAAAACTCCGGTTGGTCCGGGTTAATCAATGCCTTAAAAGGTGGAGCCGAGGCGGCCTGTCCGGCTAATTCCTGATAATTTAATTTCCGTTTAGTCCAAGACTGGCGGCACTGTTGGAGTATCCACAATCCCGTAATATTTTTCAGGAACCGGAACGTTCCACCGACCCCGCCCTCATTGGTGAAATTAAAATCCAGGGCCTGTTTGGTTAGCACTGGTTTTTTGGTTTCTACACCCATCAAAGACCAGGTGCCGGAACTGAGATAAGCCCATTCTTCACCTTCAGATGGCACAGCTGCGACTGCCGAGCCGGTATCATGGCTGGCTGGCGCAATCACCGGGACTTCAGGAAAACCGGTCTCCCGGAAAATTTCGCCGGTTAAATTACCGATAACGCTTCCGGGCAGGATAATTTTTTGCATAATTGAGCGTGAAATTCCCAGGTTCTTAAATAATTCTTCGTCCCAATCTTTTTTTTGAGGATTATACAATTGCGAAGTGGTGGCGAAGGAAAATTCGGTTTTTTTCTGACCGGTTAGCAAATAATTAAATATGTCCGGAATAAAAAGCAGGTCCCGGGCTGATTTCAGAAGCGGTGATTTTTGTTTAACCAGCGCGAACAATTGAAATAGTGTATTAAACTGCAGGAACTGGATGCCGGTTAATTGATAAACGTGTTGGCGCGGCACCAGTTTAAAGAATTTTTCCATCATTCCGTTAGTTCGGTTATCGCGGTAGGCAAAAGGCAGTCCCAGAAAATTTCCCTGGCGGTCCAGTAAGGCGAAATCAACGCCCCAGGTGTCCAGACCCAGGCTGGCGAATCCGTTTGATTTAATTTTTGGTAAACCGGCCGCGATTTTTAAAGAGTGTTTTATTTCCTCGTAAAGCCGGAAGATATTCCAGTGCCAGCGGCCGTTGATGTTAAGCATTCCGTTCGGGAAACGGTTTAATTCTTTGATGGTGAGGCGCCGGCCGGTCAGCGTGCCCAGCACCGCCCGGCCGCTTTCTGCACCCAAATCAAAAGCCAGGAAATGAGGCATTTTCATATGATAAAATATAACATAAGATAATGAGTCAATCCAGAAAATTCTATGGCTGATATTTATCTTGATTCCCGTGCAATTTTGTTTATAATTTTTATCCGGAATCTATGATGGAAAAATTCGTCCAACAATTTTCAACTGAAGCCGTTAAATCCGGCGCCACGGTAAGCGGTCCGTATGATTTGGCCGGACTGATGGAGTACCTGCGCAAATTAATCGCTTCTAAAAAACCGGCCAAAATTGCCGCCTGCCGGCCGGCCGATCGGCCAGACTGGCTTTCGCCGGAACTGATTAAAAACCTGGCGACCGCTTTACCGGACCAAACAATTTCATTAATTACCGACCCACAAACAGCTGAGACAGATTTTGATATAGGAATTACCGGATGTAGTTTCGGGATTGCCCAAACAGGAACGATTGGATTGGAGAGCAGTAATTCATGGGCGAGAAAAGTCAGCGCTTTGCCTTTGATTCATATCGCGATTTTGAACCAATCAAAAATATTGGAGACTTGGTCTGAGGCCTTAGAACTGGTTAACCGGACTCCATCAAATTACTATGCCCTGATTACCGGTCCCAGCCGGACGGCTGATATTGAACGGGTCTTGACGTTAGGGGTCCACGGGCCGGAAGAGTTACATATAATTTTAACCAATGAATAAAATAAAGCATAAAATAAACGATTCCTTAAAACAACCATTTCTACGTCAGGCCTTAAACAATTTCGCGGCCAATTATCTGGAAGCGCGCCCGGCGGCCTTGGCCGGATTGGATTTTGGGGAAATCCAATCGGAAATTTCGGCCATTAAAGATAAGGCCATCAAGAATCTGCCTGAATTAATCGGTTCCTTTGTTAAACAATCACAGCAGGCCGGGGCCAGGGTTTATTATGCTTCAACCGGCCAGTCCGCCATTGATTATATCAATCAATTAATTACCAGGAAAAATATTAAACGGATTGTTAAATCCAAATCAATGACTTCCGAAGAAATCGAACTTAACCGGGCTCTGGGCAAAACCGGCGCGGAAGTGACGGAAACCGATTTAGGCGAATGGATTATCCAATTAGCGCAACAAAAACCTTCTCATATGGTAATGCCGGCTATTCATCTGACTGCTTCGGAAGTAGCAAAACTTTTTACTAAAGTAACCGGGCAGGAAGAGCCGTCTGATATTAACCATCTGGTTAAAATTGCCCGACGGGAATTAAGAAAAAAATTCCTGGAAGCGGATTTGGGAATTATCGGCGCCAATATCGCTGTTGCGGAAAACGGGACGCTGGTGGTTTTAACTAATGAAGGCAACGGCCGGTTGGTAGTTACTTTGCCGAAAACAGTTATTGCTTTAGTGGGTATTGAAAAATTAGTGCCTTCTTTTAAAGAAGCCGAACCCATTATTAAAATATTACCACGCAATGCCACTGGTCAGTTGGCAACCAGTTATGTCTCATTCATCCGCGGTCCGGCGGCTCATCAGGAATTTCATATTATTTTACTGGATAACGGGCGGCTGAAATTACGGGATTCGGCCGATTACCGGACGGTCCTGCGTTGTTTACGTTGCGGTGCCTGCGCTAATGTTTGCCCGGTTTACCAGCAGGTCGGCGGACACGTTTTCGGACATATTTACAGCGGGGCCATCGGATTAGTCTTGACCGCCGTTTATCACGGAATGAAAATCGCGGCTGATTTGATACCGCTCTGTTATAAATGCCAGACCTGCAAAGCGTATTGTCCGGCCGATATAGATATTCCGCAGATAAATATTAAATTACATCAGGCGTTAATCCGCCGGTCGGGGCAATCTTTAACTGAAAAAATTGTTCTGAAGAGTGTGCTGACGCAACGGCCAGTTTTCCACGGTGCGGTTAAAATCGTCCGGAATATCCAATCAGTCGTTCTGCCCGGTAAAAAAGAGATAGGCCGTTTGCCCGGCCCGCTGGATGTTTATACCAAACTAAAAAACCTACCGTTATTGGCGCCGAGATTTTTCCGGGAGCAGGTCAAGGACTGGATTCCTGATGGAGTTTCTGCCCCGCCTCGGCGGGGGACGGATCCGTCCTCTGGCGGATATCCCCCGATGTTACATCGGGGGGCCGGAATGACAGATAAGACGGCGATGACAAGAAAGCGAGTAATATTTTACCCCGGTTGTTTGATCGATTTCGTCTATCCATCCATCGGTGAAGCGGTGGTTAAGATTTTACAGAGTTTTAATCTAGAGGTCGTTTTTTCTCCGGAGCAGACCTGTTGCGGGTTACCGGCGGAGTTCAGCGGCGACCGTGCTTCGGCCGCTCGCCTGGCCCTAGCTAATCTTAAAACATTTGCCGCCACACCATTTGACTATATTATTACCGCCTGTCCGACCTGCACCATTGCCTTGAAAAATTTTTATCACGAATTATTTGCTTCATCAGACCGGTGGGGTGAATTAAGCCGAAAAATCAGCCGGGTTACTTATGATATTTCTTCATTTAACATTAATATTTTAAAACTTAATAGAATCACATCGGCGGGGATAATCCGTCTTAGGCGGACCGCCGCTACAGCTGATTGTAGCGGCGACCCTTGCGGTCGCATATTGCAGGCGGCAAAAAAGGTTACTTACCACGAGGCCTGTCATTTAAAACACCTAAAGAACGGGCAACAACCGCGTCAGTTGTTGACAGAGGTTATGGGTTATGATTTAGTAGAGTTACCGGGACAGAATCGTTGTTGCGGTTTTGGCGGTTCGTTTTCGCTAAAATATCCTGAGATTTCCGGGGCGATTCTGCAAAACAAAGTGACCTCAATCAAGCAAACCGGTGCTTCCCTTGTTGCGACGGATTGTCCCGGTTGCCTGATGCAGATTCAAGGCGGTTTAAATAAACAAAAATTACCGATTAGAGTAATGCATTCTGCTGAGCTTCTTTACCAATCGCAAGTAAATCATTTTTTGCCGGATGCTTTGACGTAAACGATCTGAAGATTAGCCAGAATAGTTTCCAGGTTCTGCTGTTCGGCTTCGCTCAGGTTTCCCTTAGTTTTTTCCTTTAATAAGCCGATGAGGTCAATCAGGTATTTTGCCTGAAATAAATCGGTTTCTTTTTTATTGGTAACCGGATTAGGTATTTCTCCCAGGGTCATCATTACCTGGGCGGCCAGCGTGGTGATAAAACCGATAAAATCCGGCAGTGGCAGTTCTCTTACCGGTGGTTCTTTGAGCGAGTCAGCAGCTGTTTTTTTCTTTTCCTCATCTATTTTTGACTTCCACGACTCATCCACTTTTTTATTTTCTATTTTATCAGTCATAATCTTACCTCCACTATAAAATTTTGCCCCCCTATCTGGGCAAAATTTTATTTGTTTCTTTCTTTAATAAATTCTTCTAATAATTTACGGTAGTCCTGGTTGTCCGGTTTAAGGTTTATCAAACTTTGAATCAGGCGTTCGGCTGTTTGATAATCTTTTTTCTTCTGGGAATATTTAGCCATGAGGACATAATTTTCCAGCAGTCCCGGTGCTAATTGCATCGCCCGGGTTAAATATTTTTGCCCGGTCCCAAGATTATCGCCCAGGAGCCAGTGTGTTTCGGCCAGGCGCAGGTAATAATAACCGGATTCCGGATACAGCCTGATTTTCGTTTCATAGTATTTAATTAATCGTTCAGCTGATTGAGATAATTTTTCCCGGTCTATTCCCAATTCAACCAGTTCATCTAAAACAGCCGTTTCAACCGGTAAGACCTCTAATGAATGCCGATACTTTTGAACGGCTTCTTCAATCCGGTTATTCTTTTGGTAATCTTTAGCCATGAGATAATCAAGCGAAGCATCAAGAAAGGCGAATCTTTCAAATGATTCAAAAATATAAAATGCTTCATGGCTGAATAAGGTTTTTAAGTCAACATAAATGGTAATGTTTTCCGGTAGAATCATCGGACGTTCCCGGCGGATATAATCAATGGCTTTTCGGAAATCTTCTTTTCTTATGGCAATTTCAGACAGGTAGCCATAGGCATTGCAATCATAAAGACTTTCAAAAGGTGCTTTTTTTAAAACCTGATGCCATTCCGCTTCAGCCCATTCGGGTTGGTCTATTTTGGTCAGGTAATCGGCGATTTCATAATGCCGCTCTTCCGGAAAACCCCTTGTAGCGGCGGTAATGGCCTGAAGAGTTTTTTCTTGCAGTTCTTTTTCGCCCATTCGTTCGTAGGTGATGGCTTTTAGATAAAGCGGCTTGAGGTCAGCCCGGTTAATTTGGATTAATTTTTCGTAAGTTTCCAGGGCTTCTTTAAATTGTTTATTAGCCCGGTATAATGAACCTAATTGATAAAGAAATTCGGTCTTATCAGGATTTAAGGCCGAGGCCGATTTTAAAGATTCAATCGCTTTATCATATTGTCCGTTAAGTTGATACAACCGGGCCAGCGTAGTCAAAATCGCGATTTTTTGGGTGTTTTTATCCGGCTCATTGGATATTTCTGCGAGCGTCCGGTTTATTTTTTCAATCGCCGGTTCAAACAAGCCGGTTTGAAGCAAAAGACCGACAATCAGGTCATCAATATTATCAGGTTCAAACGCCGGCGCAGTCAATTTGGCTTTTAAATAATACTCAAGGGCGCCGGCCCAATCGGCCGGTGTGGCCGCCCGGGCCCGGCCGTAATTTAGATACAGCCACGCCCCGACACCGTCGGGGCACGCTAAAGTTGGATTATTTAACGATTGATTTTTGAGTAAGTTTTCATAATTAACCAGGGCAATATCGGATAAACCAGATTGAATTAAGGTTTCAGTCTGACGGGTTAATATCCGTTGCCAGGTTGATTGGGTGCTGTTTGTTTTGATAAGGAAATCTATTTTTTCGGGCAGGGTCCAGAATAGTTTGGCTTCCTGAGGTAACCCTTCTTCTAAAAAACAGACCCCGATTAAACGGCGTATTTCCGCCGTTTCCTCAACCGAATCAGCGTATTGCGCCAGCATCATTGTATATATATCACGGGC